>VSDC01000307.1:0-3505 GCA_047459275.1 Gemmatimonadota bacterium | reverse complement strand
TAGCCGTTGGTGTGGAAGCCGTCGGACGCCAGGCCGACGAGGACGTCGCCCTCCCGCACCCGGTGCTTGCCGGGTCGGTTTCCCTCCTCCACGATCCCGACGATGAACCCGGCCAGGTCGTACTCGCCCGGGGCGTAGAAATCCGGCATCTCCGCCGTCTCGCCCCCCAGGAGCGCGCAACCGTTCTCCCGACAACCCGCCGCCACCCCGGCGACGATCTGCTCGGTCACGCCCGCTTCCAGGCGGCCCATGCCGATGTAGTCCAGGAAGAACAGCGGCCGCGCGCCCTCGACCAGGATGTCGTCCACGCAATGATTGACCAGGTCGCGCCCGACCGTGTCGTGGCGCCCGGCCATCATCGCCACCTTCAGCTTCGTGCCGACGCCGTCCGCGCTCGCGACCAGCGCCGGGGCCGACATGCCGGCCGGGACGCGGAAGATCCCGCCGAACGAACCAGGCTCGGAGATCACGCCCGGGATCTCGGTCGAGCGGACCAGCTCCGCAATGCTCCGCTTGGCCCGCTGGGCCACCTCGCGGTCGACCCCGGCGTCGCGGTAGCTCAGGCCGGGCGTCCCGGCCACTTCCGTTGGATCAGGCATGGACGTTGGCGCTCCAGGCGTGCTCGAATGCGGTCATCTCACGGAACGCGGCGACCCGCTCCTGGACCGACTCCATCCGCAGGTCGACCAGCCGCTCCACACTGAAACGTTCGACGGCGAAGGATCCGAGCGCCGAGCCGTAGACCATCGCCCGGCGCATCTCTACCGGGTCCGTCGAGCCCGCCTGCGCCAGGTATCCGAGGAATCCGCCGGCGAAGGAGTCGCCCGCTCCCGTAGGATCGAAGACCACCTCCAGCGGATAGCCGGGCGTGAAGAAGACCATGTCGGGCGTGAAGAGGATCGCCCCGTGCTCGCCCTTCTTGACGACGACGTAGCGCGGCCCGCGTTCCTGCACCCAGCGCGCGGCGCGGACCAGGTTGTAATCCCCCGAGAGCGCCCGGATCTCGGCATCGTTGATGAGGAGCACGTCGACCCGCCCGAGGAGACGGATGAGGGCTTCCTTCTTCGACTCGATCCAGTAGTTCATGGTGTCGCACGCGACCAGGCGCGGCGAACGGACCTGGTCCAGGACGTCCCACTGCAGCTCGGGATCGATGTTCGCGAGGAAGACCCACTCGGCGTCTCGGAACGAGTCGGGGAGCCGCGGCCGGAAATCCGCGAAGACGCCAAGGCGAGTCTCCCGCGTGATCGCCGTGTTCAGGTCGAATTCGTAGTAGCCCGACCAGCGGAAGCTCTCGCCCGCCGTCTGCACGAGGCCGCTCAGGTCGACGCCGCGCTCCGAGAGGAACGCCAGCTTGTCGATCGGGAAGTCGTCGCCCACCACGCCCACGAGCTGCACCGGATGGAAGAGCGACGCGGCCGCGCTGAAGAAGATCGCGGACCCGCCCAGGGCGTCGTGCGTCTTTGCGAACGGCGTCTCCACCGAGTCCAGCGCCACACTCCCGACCACGAGCAGACTCATTCGCCCTCCTCCCGTTCCATGCGTTCCGGTGCCGTGAGCCCCAACAGCTCGAGACCGTTGCGGAGCACGATCGACACGCCACGTGTCAGCACGAGCCGTGCACGCCGCAACGCCTCGTCGTCGGTCAACACGGCGAGAGCGGGGTTCCGGCTCGGATTCCCTGCATGGTACCAGGAGTTGACCATCCCCGCCGTGGCTTCCAGGTACTCACAGACCATGTGCGGCGCCCGCGCGTCGGCGGCCCGCTCGACCACCTCCGGAAAGAGGGAGAGCTGCTTGATCAACGCCTGCTCCATCGGGTCGGTGAGCAGCCCGAGATCGGCCGACCCCGGATCCAGCTCCTCCGGCTCCACACCCGCCTTGCGCAGGATGCTCTTCATCCTCGCATGCGCGTACTGCACCTTGTAGACCGGGTTCTTCTCCGAGTGGTCCAGCGCGAGGTCGAGGTCGAAGACCATCTGTGCGTCCGCGCTGCGCATGAGGAAGAAGTAGCGCGCCACGTCCACGCCCGTCTCCTCGAAGAGGTCGCGCAGCGTGACGATCTGACCCGCACGCTTGCTCAGCCGGACCTCCCGTCCGCCGCGCATGACGCGCACGATCTGGACGATCACGACCTCGAGGAAATCCGGCAGCCCCAGGGCGGCGAGGGCCGCCTGCATGCGGGGCACGTAGCCGTGGTGGTCGGCGCCCCAGACGTCGATCGCCCGGTCGAATCCTCGCCGCGCCTTCTCGCGGTGGTAGGCGATATCGGGCGTGAAGTAGGTGTACGTGCCGTCGCTCTTCACGAGGACGCGGTCCTTGTCGTCCCCGAACGTGGTGGTCCGGAGCCAGAGGGCGCCGTCGGCCTCGTAGGTGAGCCCGCGCTCCGCCAGCTCGCGCAGCGTGTCCTGGATCCGGTCCTCGGCGTAGATCCTCGTTTCCGGATACCACTCGTCGAAGACGACGCGAAACTCCCTGAGGTCCTCCTCCTGTTCGGCCCTCAACCGGCGGACCCCCCAGTCGCGGAGCCACTGGCGACGGGCGGCGGGGTCCATGGCCCGGAGCTCGTCCCCCGCCTCCTTCTCGACCTCGGCCGCCAGGTCGACCAGGTACTCGCCCATGTACCCGCCCTCGGGCAGCTCCACCGCCTCGCCCTGGCGCTGCCGCCAGCGGACCTCCAGTGACTCGGCGAGCCGGTCGATCTGCACGCCGGCATCGTTGATGTAGAACTCGCGGTAGACGTCGTGCCCGGTCCACTCGAGGAGGCTCGCGATCGCGTCGCCGATCGCGGCGCCCCGGCCGTGCGCCACGTGGAGCGGGCCCGTCGGGTTCGCCGAGACGAACTCCACGATGACCCGCCGCCCCGCCCCGCTCGACGACCGGCCGTACGCCCGGTCCGCCTCGACGATCGAGGCGAGCTGGGATTGGAAGACCGTCTCCGCGAAGCGGAAGTTGATGAACCCCGGCCCCGCGATCTCCACGGACGCGAGCCCGACCTGTGAGCGATCCAGCCGCTCGACGATCGCTTCCGCCACCTCGCGGGGCGGGCGGCCGAGCCGCCCGGCGAGGACCATGGCCACGTTCGTGGCCAGGTCCCCGTGCTCCGGGTTGCGCGGCCGCTCCAACCGGACCGGCACATCCGCGCCGGCCAGCTCCGAGACGATCGCCTCTATCTGCTCTTTCAGTCTCTCTGACGGCATCAGTCCTTCGATGATGTCGAGCCGGTCGTCGACTTCGACTCGCTCTTCGATTCGCTCTTCCCGCCGGACTTCTCCGCCTCGGCGGCCTTCTTGTAGCTCTCGCTCCTGTAGTCCGTGATGTAGAAGCCGGATCCCTTGAAGAGCAGGCCGCCGCCCGCGGAAAGCAGACGCTCCGCCTGGGCGCCGCACTCCGGGCATTCCGCCACCGGCGGATCGCTCATCCGCTGGAACAGCTCGAAATCATGCCCTTTCGGACAGCGGTACTCGTACGTCGGCATATCCAACCTCTGTGCTTCACGAACGAA
>VSDC01000306.1:0-3517 GCA_047459275.1 Gemmatimonadota bacterium | reverse complement strand
AGCGTCATCGGCTCCTGGCCGTCGAGGCCGAAGTAGAGCCTCAGGATCTTGGCCTCCCGCTCCTTGAGCGTGCTGAGCGCTTCCTCGATCGTGGCCGCGAGCGCGCGCTCGTAGGTCTCGTCGTCGGGCGCAGGCGAGTACTGGTCCGGGAGGTAGTCGAGGAGGCGGCTGTCCTCCCCCGGGGCGAGAGGCGCGTCGAGGGAGAGGTGGGCTTGCGACAGGGCGAGCGTCCGCTCGACCTCTTCCTCCGAGATCTCCAGGTCCTCGGCGATCTCCTCGGGCGTCGGCTCTCGTCCGAGCTCCTGGAGGAGCGCCGACGTGCGTTTCCCGATCTTGTGAAGCGCGCCCGCACGGTTGAGCGGAACGCGCACGATCCTGCTCTGCTCGGCCAGCGCCTGGAGGATCGCCTGGCGAATCCACCAGACGGCGTACGAGATGAACTTGATCCCCTTGGTTTCGTCGAACTTCTGGCCGGCGCGGATGAGGCCCAGGTTGCCTTCGTTGATGAGGTCGCCGAGCGCGACGCCCTGATTCTGGTACTTCTTGGCGACGGAGACGACGAAGCGGAGGTTGGAGCGGACCAGGGTGTCCAGCGCTTCCTGGTCGCCCTGCTTGATGCGCCGCGCCAGCTCGATCTCCTGCTCCCGCGTGAGGAGGGGGTACGCGCTGATCTCCTTGAGATACTGATCGAGGGAGCTCTCTTCATAGGCCTGTTTGCGCGACGTGTTGAAGCTCATGCCGTGCTCCAGGGCTGCTCCAGTGTGGATGGGTCCTGATCGGGTTGTGCAATGTATACGAAGAACGGCCCCTGACTCAGGGGTCGTCTTTCACCGATTTCAGGATGGATGAGTGAAACCGCCGGGCGTGGTCGCGCCCGGCAGGATCAGCGGATGGCCCCTCCGATTCGATCCCAGCGGATCTCCGTGATCCACGGGAATGGGCTCAACACGTTCGGATCGAACGAATAGTAGATGAAGAGCGGCTTACCCTTGATGGCCGCGTCGTCGATGAAGCCCCAGTAGCGCGAGTCTTCGGAGTCGTCGCGGTTGTCGCCCAGGACGAAGTACCGCCCCTCCGGCACGACGATCGGACCCCAGTTGTCCCTGGTCGGACGATACTGCTCCGGGTCCACGCCCGGGGCGAGGTAGTTGCGCTGCCAGTACATGTCCGGCACGTGGATCGACTGACCCGACGGATCCGTGTGCTGGACGTACGGCTCGACCTGCGGCACCCCGTTGATGTAGAGCACCTTGTCTCGCATGGCGAGGGTGTCGCCGGGCATGCCGACGAGCCGCTTGACGTAGTTCTTCCCCGGTTCGTGGGGCGGCGTGAAAACGATGATGTCCCCTCGCTTCGGGGAGGAGAAGGCCGGCAGCTCGAACCTGGTGCCCGGGACATGCGCCCCGTAGACCGCCTTGTTGACGAGGAGGAAGTCCCCGACGAGGAGCGTCTTCTCCATGCTGCCCGTGGGAATGCGGAACGCCTCGACCAGGAACGTCCGGATCACGAGGAACAGGACGATCGCGATGGCGATCGACTTGATCCACTCCCAGGCCCAGCGACCGAGGGAAGTCGGCCGCTGAGACCGGTTGTCCTTGCGATCCTCGACTCCTGGAGTCCGGTCCTCACCGACGGACCGGGTTGCGTCTCGCTTCACTCGCACTCCCACTGATTCGGATTCCGATGGGTACCGACTTGCCTGTAGAGTCCTTCCGAGCGCGTCGGGCCGCGGCTCCACACAGCAGAATGTGTTCCACGGACCAGGCGCCGGACCGCGCCGTCCGGCGCCGCCCATCGTACCCTACCCGGCGTGTGTCCGTTCCCTGCCGGGCCTCTGATTAATCCTAATACGGGCTCGCGTCGTACGTGTCAATCTGGGCCCGCTGGAGCCGGCCCGAGTAATCCACGTAGATGACCTTGGTCTCGGTGTAGAAGTCGAAGACTTCCCAACCGCCCTCGCGGTGCCCGTTCCCGGTCTTCTTGACGCCGCCGAACGGCAGGTGCGCCTCGGCGCCGATCGTCGGCGCGTTGATGTACGTGATCCCGTTGTCGAGCTCCGTCATCGCCCGGAACGCCGTCCGCACGTCCCGGGTGTAGATCGAGCTCGAGAGCCCGTACTCGACCTCGTTGTTGATGCGGAACGCCTCCTCGAGGTCGCGGAAACGGATCACGCTCAGGACGGGCCCGAAGACCTCCTCGCAGGCGAGACGGCTGCCGGGACGGACACCGCGCAGGATGGTCGGCTCGTAGAAGAAGCCGTCGTCGAGGCCGGGGCCACTCGCGCGGCGGCCGCCGGTCAGGATCTCGTCTCCCTCCTGGCGCGCGACTTCGATGTAGGACTCGACCTTGTCGAGCGCCTGCTGGTTGATGAGCGGCCCCACGTCAACGCTCTCGTCGAGGCCGTTGCCCAGACGGAGCGCCCGCGTGCGCTCGACCAACCGCTCCAGGAACTCGTCGTGGATGTCCTCGTGGAGGAGCAAGCGACTCGTGGCGGTGCAGCGCTGCCCGGTCGTGCCGAACGCGCCCCACAGCACGCCGTCGAGCGCCAAGTCGAGGTCCGCGTCGGGCATGACGATCTGCGCGTTCTTCCCGCCCATCTCCAGCGAGAGCCGCTTGTGCATGCGGCCGCAGATCTCGCCGATCTTCGAACCGGTCGACGTCGAGCCGGTGAACGAGATCACGGGGATCTCCGGATGCTCGACGATCGCCGCGCCGACCTCTTCGCCGATGCCGTGGACGAGCTGGACGACGTCCGGCGGTAGACCGGCCTCGAGCAGGATCTCGACCAGGAGCGTCGCCGTGTGCGGGACGTCCTCGGCTGGCTTGAGGATGACCGCGTTCCCGCTGACGAGCGCCGGGAACATCTTCCAGGTCGGGATCGCGAGCGGGAAGTTGAACGGCGTGATGAGGCCGCACACGCCGATCGGGCGACGGTACGACATCGCCCACTTGTCGCGCAGCTCGCTCGGGACGGTATGGCCGAAGAGGCGGCGTCCCTCCGTCGCGGCGTAGTAGGCGGTGTCGATCCCCTCCTGTACGTCGCCTCGCGCCTCCTCGAGGACCTTGCCCATCTCGCGGGTCATCGCCCGGGCGAGCTCCTCCTTGCGCGCCGTGAGCAGGTCGCCCACCCGGCGAAGCACGTCGCCTCTCCGCGGCGCGGGGGTGCGGCGCCAGCGCTCGAAGCCCTCCTTGGCCGACCGGACCGCACGCTCGACGTCCTCCCTCCCCGACCTCGGGAACAGGCCGATCAGGTCCTTCGTGTCCGCGGGGTTGCGATTCTCGAAATATTCGCCAGTGCTCGGCTCGACCCACTGGCCGCCAATGAAGTTCAGATACTTCTCAGCCATCACTCCTCCCTCGGGCGGCGCAGGGCGCCGCTTTCTCCGTTTCGGGGATTCTGGAGCGTCCGCTCGAGGATGGCAAGAGCCCGCGGCCGCGGTCACACCTCTTCGCGAACGAGGCCGTAGCGTTCGATCTTCTTGTAGAGATTCGAGCGAGGCATGTCGATCGAGCGCGC
>VSDC01000305.1:0-3550 GCA_047459275.1 Gemmatimonadota bacterium | reverse complement strand
ATCGAGCTGGGGACCCACTTCCACCGGGGACGACTCACGGTCCGGAGCAGCCAGGTCAGCCGGATCGACCCGACGCTCGCCGGGCGGTGGACCAAACGGCGGCGTCTCGCCTTCGCCCTGGAGATGCTGCGCCGCATCCGTCCCGGCGCGCTGATCACCCATCGGTTCCCGGTGGAGCGCGCGGCCGCGGCGTTCCACCTCCTGGACACCTCGTCGGACGCCGTGCTCCAGGTCCTGCTCACCTACGAGGAGGAGCAATGTACCGGATCGGCGTGATACGTCAGTTTGTCGCGTGGCACTTCCTGACGGTGCCGGGTGCGGGGTCCGAGGGAGTGCGGCACTCGCACAACTACCGACTGGAGCTGACGCTCTACGGTCAGACCCTGGATCGCTGCGGCTACCTGGCCGACCTCGACGCCGTCCGCGACCTCGTGGACGAGGTAATGGCCCGATACGCCGACACCACGCTGAACGACGCCCCCGAATTCGCGGGGCTCAATCCGAGCCTGGAACACTTTGCCCGTGTCATCGGCGACCGCCTGGCGCGTACGGTCGATCCTGTCCGAATCGAGCGGGTGCGTGTGACGCTCTGGGAGGACGAGAACACGTGGGCGAGCTGGGAGGGGCCGACGGCGCGGGCGCGAGCGGCATGGTACGACGCGGACAAGGCGGACGTCGCGGCGTCGGTCCGCGCGGACCGGAGCGGCGGCGGGCGCCGGTTGGCGGTCCCGCGCCCGGCGGCCACGGACCAGGCGGACGATCGCATCCAGACTCCGGCGGAATCCGGAGGTGAGGCGTGACCCCCCGGGTGCATTTCCTGGTCCCGGGCTCGCTGGAGCGCCTCACCGGCGGGACGATCTACGACAAACGGGTCGTCGCCGAGCTGCGGCGCCTCGGCCACCATGTAGTCGTCCACGAGCTCGAGGGCCGCTTCCCGTGGCCGGACGGCGCCGCGCAGACCTCGTCGGCGCGCGCGCTCGAGGCCGTGGGCCCCGGCGACGCCCTGGTGGTGGACGGCCTCGCCCTCGCGGCCATCGACCCGGCCTCGGAGCTCCCGCCGGGCGTCCCGCGCATCCTGCTGGTTCACATGCCGCTCGCGGAGGAGCGAGGGTTGCCGTACAGCGTCCGCGTGCGGCTCTACGCAGCCGAAGATGCGTGGCTGCGCCGCGCCGACCGCGTCCTTTGCACGAGCCCCGTGGTAGCCGCGGAACTGGCTCGCCGCGGCGCGCCCGAGTGGAGGATCGGTGTGGTCGAGCCGGGCGTGGACCCGGCGGGGGACGGGGCTGCGGCGGACGGCGGGCATCGCGCGGACCACGGGCATCGCGCGGACCACGGGCCAACGGGAGTGGGGCCCTACGGCGGGCACCGCGTGGACGTCGGGCTAACGGCTGATGGAGCGGATGGGGGGCGGCGGACGGACGTCGGACGAGCGGCAGACGGCGCGGCCGGGGCGGCCGCGATGGCTCCCGGGCACGAGGCGGAGGCGGATGGCTCGGACCGGCTCGGAGAGGGCGCCGGAGATGCGCCCGTGCGGCTCCTCTCCGTGGGCGCGGTCACGAGGGTCAAGGCGCACGTTGTGCTCGTGCGCGCGCTCGCGCGGCTGAGCCACCTCCCCTGGACGCTCGAGATCGTGGGTAGCCGTGCGTTCGAGCCGGCCACGGGCGCCGCCCTTCGGGCGGAAATCGATCGCCGCGGGCTCGCGGGCCGCGTCGTCCTCGCCGGCGAGCTGCCCCACGAGGCCGTGTGCGAGGCTTACCGGCGCGCCGACGTCTTCGTGCTCCCTTCCCTCTTCGAGAGCTACGGGATGGCTCTGGCCGAGGCCGCGGCGCACGGGCTCCCGCTCGTAGCGTCCGAGGTCGGCGGGATCCCGGCCACGCCGGCGGGCCGCGCAGCCCGCCTCGTCCCCCCGGGCGACGACGAAGCCCTCGCCCGCGCACTCGAGCCGCTCATCATCGATCCCGGCGAACGCACCCGCCTTGCCGCCGCCGCTACGGCCGCCGCCGCAGAGCTCGGGTCTTGGGCCGATGTAGGGGCGGCGTTCGCACGCGAGCTCCGGGTCGCCCGGGGCTGAAAACCGGATCGAGTCTCCTGGACAAGGAGGGCTGGAGTCGTCCGGCAAGGGCGACCGACGCCGGGCGGGGTAGCGCCTCCCTCCCGCAGTGCCGAAATTGTCGGGACCGCAACAGAAGGGAGTCGCATGAAGGGAGAACGTCATCCCGGCGCCGATGCGCCGGGGCTCGTTGAAGTGCCGCCTCACGCCGATGGGCGGGCCCGGACCGAAACGCCGGACCGCCCCGACCTGCCGCCCCGTCCGGAAGAGGGGCTGGACCCCGACAATTGGGAGGCGTTGCGCGCCCTCGGGCACCGGATGGTCGACGACGTCGTCGCCTTCCACCGCGGGCTCTCCGACCGGCCGGCGTGGCGGCCGTTGCCGCCCGAGACCCGCGACGCGCTGCGCCGTCCGCCGCCGGAGACGGGCGTAGGCGCCGAGGGGGCGTACGAGGAGTTCAGGGAGCACATCCTCCCCTACCCCTTCGGAAACGTCCATCCTCGCGGCTGGGGGTGGGTAAACGGGACCGGGACGACGCTGGCCGCCTTCGCCGAAATGCTCGCCGCCGCGATGAACTCGAACGTCTGGGGCGGCGAACACGCGGCTACCTACGTCGAGGCGCAGGTCCTGGACTGGGCGAAGAGCGTCGTCGGGTTCCCGAAGGAGGCGAGCGGCGTCCTGACGAGCGGCGGGTCCGTCGCCAACCTGATCGGGCTCGCCGCCGCACGCGACGCGAAGGGCGGCGACGACGTGAGCGCCCGCGGGCTCCACGCGCTCCCCGAGCCGCTCGTCGTCTACTGCTCCGAGCAAGCGCACAACTCGATCGACAAGGCGGTCGGGCTCCTCGGGATCGGGTGGCAGGGACTGCGTAAGATCCCGACGGACTTGCAGTTCCGCATGGACATCGCCGCGCTCGAGGCGGCCATCGCGGAGGACCGCGCCGCCGGGCGGCGGCCGATCTGCGTCGTCGGGACCGCAGGGACTGTCAACACCGGCGCCATCGACGACCTCGAGCGGCTGGCAGACCTCTGCGCCCGCGAGGGTCTCTGGTTCCACGTCGACGGCGCGATCGGCGCGGTGGCCGGGCTCTCGCCCGCGATCCGGACCCAGCTCCGCGGGATCGAGCGCGCGGACTCGATCGCCTTCGACCTGCACAAGTGGCTCTACATCCCGATCGAGGCCGGGTGCGTCCTGGTCCGGGACCGGGAGGCGCATCGCCGACCGTTCTCGCCGCCCGCGACGTACCTGGCGTGGTTCGACCGCGGTGTCACTTCCGGGCCGTACGCCTACCTCGATCTGGGGCCGCAGCTCACGCGCAGCTTCCGCGCGCTCAAGGTGTGGATGTCGCTAAAGGCGCATGGGACCGCGATTTACGCCCGCCTGATCGAACAGAACGTGCGCCAGGCGCGGTACCTGGAAGAGCGGATCCGGAGCGAGCCGCGGCTGGAGCTGCTGGCGCCGGTCCCGCTCAACATCGTGTGCTTCCGGTACGTGGGGGCG
>VSDC01000304.1:0-3557 GCA_047459275.1 Gemmatimonadota bacterium | reverse complement strand
GGGTTGCCGACCAGCGAGAAGAGGAACCGGCTCCCGGGCACGTACTCGCGGTTCACCACCGGCAGGCCTTTCCTGACCCGATCGTAGGCCTCGAGCATCGAGACGACGCGTCCCTCCCAGCGCGTCCTCCCCTTCGCATCCGTCACCTCGAACACCTCGAGGTGATGGTTCCCGCTGGTCTGCACGAACCGTTGCCGGTCGCCCTCGCCGATCGGGGTGACGGAGACCTTGGCCCGGATCCGGACCTTCCGGATCGGCACCGTCGTGCCGTTGCGGCGGACGAAGCGGGGGAGCCGGCCCTCGTCCTTGAAGACGTCCTTCGGTTCCCCGCCGCCGAGGGCCTCGATCACCAGTCGGCGTACGGCGGGGTCGACGATCTTCTCGACCTCGGACCGCGAGAGATCGGCGAGCGGTTTCGTGTAGTGGACGTAGCGGCCCTCGGGCGACTTCGCGCCCTCTTCGGTCCGCGGGCTGTAATAGGTCTCCGCGTGGAGCGCGCCTCGCACCCGGCGCTCGACGCGCGGAGAGACCACCACGCGGGAGATCGTCTTTCGGACATCTTCGAGGAACGTCGGCCACGGCGGTTCGGGGTCGCCGTACAGCCGCCCTTTCCGGAGGAGCTGGTTCCTTGACGCGATCGAGAGCATCTGCACGGTGCGCTGGCTCGTGAGCGCGATGGCGATCGCATCCACGGCGTGGTGACGATGGTCGTCCCGCGTCTTCTCGCCCCCGTCGTTCAGGATCGACCCCAATTGCAGCCAGTTGCGGATGTGGGCCGTCGTCTGACCGGTCACCACGATTATCCGCCGCTTCCCCTCGGGGTCGACGCCGTCCGCGGTGCCGCCGTAGAGGAGCGACAGGTACCGCAGGGCGAGCCGGGAGGCGTAGCGCGTGTCGTTCAACTGCCGCGACGCGAAGTCCGAGAGCCACCGCTCGAGTTCTTCGCCGTGGAGCTGGAAGCGGTACAGCTTCTCGCCCGCCAGGCGACTCTTGAAGTTGCGGACGCGCTCGAGGATGTCGTTCCACCGGGGCGTGTTGCCGTACGCCTCGAACGGCGTTCGGCCGCGCTTCACGTGCCGGTTCTCGTCGGCGAAGCACAACGTCTTGTTCGCGAAGGAGTTGTCGAGCGACATGTGGAACGGGATGATGTGCTCGACATCCACCTGAGGCTCCGGCCCGAAGAGCGCGGCCATGCTGAACTTCCGGCCCGTGTACGGGCAGGTGAACTCGCACTCCTTGGCGAGGAGCAGCCGTTCGACGTCGCGGGCGGATGGTTCGGCGTTCAGGAACGCGCGGATCTCCTCCGCCGCGGCCTTGCGGATGGCCTCCTGCTTACGGTTCTCCGACTGGAGGCGTTGCCGTTCGTCCCTGCTACGCCGGAGGTCCCGCGCGAGCTCGATGTGGATCTCGGCCGGGCGGCCATACCGCTTGATGATCGCATTGACGATCTTGCGCAGCTCGGTGAGGGTGCGGATCACGGCCGGGTTGCTCAGGTCCGGGAGGACCTGCTGGACCGGCGGGAGGAGCTCGTGGGCCCGGCCGACGAGGCGGTGTCCGGGGTACGCCCGTTCGATCGCGAGCTGGATGTTGAGGCCTTCCTCGAGGTGCGGGAGGAGCTTCGCGAGCGCCCTGCGCGAGAACCGGCAATGGCCGTCCGGGAGCCGGGTGTTGGCGAACTCGCGCGCCTTTTCGGCGTCCAGCCCCCAAACCTCGCGCCCGCGCCGGTCGAGCGTCTCGGCTTTCTGGATGCTCAGCAGGTCCTCGACGATCGCGTTCCGCGTGTCGAGGTCGAACTCCCACCAGCGGTCGCCGAAGACCTTCGCGAGAATCGCGTTGGTCTCATTGCCGCGGAGCCGTTTCTCGCCGCCGCGCTCGAGATTGAAGGTGACGTCGGGCATCTTGAGCAGCCGGCGGATTCGGTCGAACGTCACTTCCTTCTTCCGATCGAGCTCGGCGATCAACACCTGGCGCTGCTCGGGAGTGAGTTCGTATTCGACGCCGTACTCGTTCCTGACGCGGAGGTTGTTCACCGATTGGAGCATGCGGAACCGCTGGGCGGCGAGGAGCGCCCACGGCGCGCGGCGGCGCTTCGGCTCGAGCTCGCAGCGGCCGATCTTGTCGCTCTGCGATTTCAGCGGGCGCTGGTGGAAGATGCGGTGGTAGATCCGCTTCTTCAGCTCCGGCGTCAGGATCGACGGGTGGAACCGCTGCTGGCTGGCCCAGATCGCCTCGAACTCGTCGATCAGCATCGCGCGGGCGGTGTAGCGGGCGCGGATCCGCTGCTGGTGCGGGTCGATCCGTGAGAGGTGCTCCCCGATCGTCCGGGAGCTGGTGCGGGCCATGTCGTCGCGGAGCTGGCTGATCCCCGAGAGCACGACCCCCTCCTCGTCGTCGCGGCGAGGAGATCGGCGGTTGCTCTGGAAGCCCCGGCGCTGGGCCAGGTGGTAGAGGGCCCGGCCCAGCTCGTGGGGTTCGAGCGGGTGGTCGAGCGCCGCCGCGCGCAGCACGTACGGGAGCTTGTCGGCCGCGCCGTGGACGCCGATCGTCTCCGCCAGCCGGTCGAGGCGGCCGCTCTCACGGATCTCCTGGTCGAGCCGGAGGATCGTCTCGTGGCGCCCGGCGGACGACGACGCGTCGAGGTCGGGGTAGGTGGGCAGGAGCCCCGCGTTGCGGAGCGCGTTGAACACCGTCCGGAGCCGACGCGCCCGGCGCTCGGTCTGGCGGCGGGCGAGCCGTGCGTCGCGGCGGCCTTTCGCCCGCGATTCCTCCCGGCCGGCGTCCATGTCGCCTTCCATCCCGGCCTGGAAGATCCGCACGCCGGCCGCGACGAGCCCGTCCGGCCGCCAGGAGTCGCCTTCCGCCCTGGCAGAGAGGAGCGCCCAGCCAATGGAAGCGGCGCCGAGGTCCAGTCCGAGGATGGTCGGTCGGTCGCTCATGACGATCTCCTTGACCCGCGGGTCGTCGTCGATTAGATTTCCGTTCAAGTACCCCAACGGCGATTCCCCGGAGTTATAGTAAGTGGGCAATCGCCTACGCAGGGCTAGGCTTCGATTCGTCGAGGCTAACCCGCCCGCCTCCCAGTGGGGCGGGCATTCTTGTATCCGTGCAGTCCGTGGCGAGCGGGTGGTGTTGCGCCCCGCCGAGAGGTGACCGGGCCTATGGTGTCACGGCCTTGCCTCGATGGCAAGGGTATCGTGGGCGTTCACCGAAGCGCCGATCGTCATCGGCGGGCCGGTCCGCCCCAAAGATAGGTCGAAAATGTAATTCGCAGTGGATTGGAATTCCGGGTGAGGGGCAAACCCACACGGCCACCCAGAGACGCCCAGCACGGTCTTCGTGCATTTCGCCCAGCATTGGGTAGGGTTCGTTGTCCGGCGAGATCGGACGCTCTTCCGGAAACGGCGGGAACCAGTCGACTACGCGATATAACCCGGCCTCTTTCTTCCATCCAACAACAGCTGAACCGCTGCCTGGCAGACACAGCGTAGGGGCGCTCCGTGTACGTAGCCGCATGCCCGTCCGCCCCTCGCGCGATCGCGGGCGTTCGCCGATCTTTG
>VSDC01000303.1:0-3585 GCA_047459275.1 Gemmatimonadota bacterium | reverse complement strand
TGATGGCGATGTTGCGGATCATGCTTCGTCCTTCGGCCCGCGCCGTCGCGGACCCCCGAGCTACTCTCTTCGGCACAAAAAAACCGGGCCGCGGGCGACCCGGACATCCAGATCTCCAGATTCTAGCGGATCTTGGCCGGTTCTTCAAGGTCATCCGGCGCTTCGGCCGTTGCCCACAAATGATTCTGCCGTCATCTTCGCGCCCGCCTCGCGCCCGGGACACGCAACCCGGCGGAGGCGTACCACAAGGCGTATCACACGTTCATCGGATAATTCGCCACACAACATGTTCGTTGGCCATTACGGTGTGAGTTATGCGGGCAAGGCGCTCGCTCGGTCGGTGCCCCTCTGGCACCTCTTCGTCGCGGTCCAGTTCCTCGACATCCTTTGGGGCCTCTTCGTCCTCATCGGTGTCGAACACGTGCGCATCGTCCCCGGGATCACGGCCGCGAGTCCGCTGGACCTCTACCACATCCCCTACACGCACAGCCTCGTCGGCGCCCTTCTCTGGTCGGTCGTGTGCGGCGCCGCGTATCACGCGTGGCGCGGGAGGGACGCCGGTCCGCGGGCCGGCGCGGTGGTCGGCTCCGCCGTGTTCTCGCACTGGCTCCTGGACCTGCTGGTCCATCGGCCCGACCTGCCTCTCGTCGGCGACCGGTTCAAGGTAGGCTTGGGGCTCTGGAACTATCCAGCCGCCGCGTTGACGGCGGAAGCCGCCATTCTCCTGGGCGGTCTCCTCTCTTACCTGCGTGCGACCCGACAGGAAACCAGGCGCGGCGCCTTCGCGTTCCTCCTGTTCGGCGCCGGGCTCGTAGTGATGCAGGCGCTCATCTTCTTCGGGCCTCCTCCCGGGTCGCCGGCCGCCCTGGCGGGCACCGGCCTGGTCGCTTACGGCGCTCTCGCAAGGGTCGCCGCGTGGCTGGAACGGAAGCGGGCGCCGGCGATCGAACCCGCGGGAGCGCCCGTCGGAACCGCCGGGTAGTCGCGCGCCCGCCCGTTGATTCCCTCCGGAGAGTTCAAGGGCGACGGTGCCGGAACGGCAACGGCCGATAGAACAAGAGAGAGGCGCCCCACCGGCCCCCAATCGGCGCCGAGGCTCTGGCCGCCGACGCCCCGGGGCCCCGGTGGGGCACCCTCCGTTTCCTCGTTCCCGGACGAGAACCGCGACTTCCTCAATCCCGCACGAGAACCGCGACCTCCCGCGACCGCGGGCCGTCCCATTCGGCGAGGAACACGCGCTGCCAGGTGCCGAGGAGCAGGTCCCCGTCCTCGACGAGGAGCGTGAGGCCGGGGCCGAAGAGCGAAGTCTTGACGTGGGAGTCGGAGTTGCCTTCCGCGTGCCGGTAATCGCCCTGGCGAGGCACGAGGCGGCGGAGGGAGGCGAGGATGTCGCGGGCCACGTCCGGGTCGGCGCCCTCGTTCACGGTCAGCGCACAGGTCGTGTGCAGGCACCATAGGAAGACGACGCCGTCCCGGACGCCGCTCTCGCGCACCCGCGCGCGAACCTCCGCCGTTATGTCGACCAGCTCCTCACGCTCATGCGTGCGAACACGGATCCGTTCGATCATGGGTCCTCGCCGCTCCGCCTCCGCGGCTCACAGGTGGTCGATCTCGTGCCGGAAGACCGACGACTGCTCGAGCTGGATGGTGATGTGCCGGATCCCGAAGCGGTCGGACACGCGCTTGTGGATCTCCCGCAGGACCCTCTGGTGCTGCGAGAGGTCCTCGACCACCGCGTGCCCGCTCATCGCCAGGTACCCGCTGGTCACGGTCCACACGTGGAGGTCGTGAACGTCGTCGACGCCGGGGATCTCGTCGATCGTCTCCCGGACCTCCGCCAGGTCGATGTGCGGCGGCACGGCCTCGAGGAGCACGTCCACCGATTCGCGGACGAGCTTCCAGCTGCTGAAGAGGATCAACCCGCCGACGACGATCGAGATGAGCGGGTCGACGATGACCCATCCGGTCAGGAGGATGATCACCGCCGCGGCGATGGCTCCCACCGAGCCGAGCAGGTCCCCCAGCACGTGCAGGTACGCGCCGCGCACGTTGAGGCTGTGCCCCGCCGCCCGGTGCAGCAACCAGGCAGCCGCGATGTTGACGATGAGGCCGCCGAGCGCGACGCCGAGCATGAGTCCCCCCTCGACCTCGGCGGGCGAACGGAAGCGCCGGATCGCCTCGTAGAAGATGAAGAGGGAGAGGACGATCAGCGCCGCGCCGTTGATGAGGGCGGCGAGCACCTCCCAACGCAGGTAGCCGTAGGTCTTTTCCGGCGTCGCGGGCCGCTGGGCGAACCAGATCGCGAAGAGCGAGAGGGCAATCGCGGCGACGTCGGTCAGCATGTGGCCCGCGTCGGCCATCAGGGCGAGCGAATTCGCCAGCCACCCGCCGACGAACTCCACGACCATGAAGGTGCTGGTGATGGCCAGGACGATCTTGAGCGCCTTCTTCCCGGTGCCGCGCCTCAGGTCGTGGAGATGGTCGTGGCCGTGGCCGTGATGGTGGCCGTGATCGTGGTGATGGCCGTGCCCATGCGAGTCGTGATGATCCCCGGCATGGCCGCGCCCCCGCCGCGCCCGCCCGTGCGCGGGCGCGACGTCGCCGGGCCGGGCCGAGGAGGGTCGGCGGGCGGGGTCGCCTCCGCGCCCGCGCGGCTCACCGAACCCGCCCGCGCCCATCGGGCAGCCGCATGGATCCAGCATGCTCATCGAGAACCTCCCGACGAATCGCGCGCGCCGCCTTCGCTCGCTGCGCCCGCGGCCGCACCCTCGCGTGCGGCGGGTGTGGCGGACCCCTCCGTGGACCCCTCCGGGGACGACCGGGCCGACGGCTCCGTGACCTGCCCCGTGACCGGCTCCGCCGACGGCTCCGTGGACGGCCGTGGCGCCGCACTCGACCACGCATCCTCGGGAATGACCCACGTCCACTCCGCGCCGTCCTCGAAGGACCGCGCCGCCAGGCGTAGCTCCGCACCCGAAGCCGTGCGGGCCACGAGAATGATCGGCTCGCCCGCCAGCACGGGAGCGACGAGGGCGGTGCTGCGGGCGGCGACGCCGCCGACGACGACCTCGCGGCCGGGATCGGCCACCGTAAGGAACGCCACGTCTATCGCTTCACCCGTGCGATTGTCCACGATGATCCGGGCGAGCGCCGCGCGCCGCACGCCGGCCTCCCCTCCCACGGTAGAGGCGCGTCCGACAGCGCAGCCTGCGATGGCGATCACGGCGGCCAGGGCGACGAACTTGCCGAAAAGGGCGACTCGCATGTCGAGCGAAAAAGGGAACCGGTTCTCCGGCCGAATCTACACCCGCGGCGCACGACCGGTCCATGGCCCCGCTCCCGGCCTGCCGGACCGAGCCCCCCGGACCCGCCACGCAGGTCCTCACCGATCCGCCAGCGCCTCCAGCAACTCCAGCACCTCCTCCGTCGATCCGACGAGCGCCGTCGCCGCGGTGTCGGGACGCACCTCCTCCGCCGGGGCGACAAGGACCCCGTCGCCCCGGCCGCGAAGCGCGCGGAATGCGTCCTCGTCGGTGAGGTCGTCGCCGAAGAAGACGACGGGCGCCCGCGTCGTCTCCAGACCGA
>VSDC01000302.1:0-3594 GCA_047459275.1 Gemmatimonadota bacterium | reverse complement strand
GTCCCCTGGGCGACGAGGAGGCTCGCCGCGCCACCCAGCGCGGCCAGCAGGCACGACTAGGTGAGGAGCAGTGCCAGGAGGTGGCGACGGCTGGCGCCGAGAGAGAGCCGCACGGCCATCTCCATGCTGCGGCCCGCGCCCCTGGCGAGGAGCAGGTTCGCGATGTTCGCGCACGCGATCAGGAGCACGAGCCCCATGACGACGAGGAGGAGGACGAGCGGCGTGCGCGCCATGTCGTGCACGATGCTCTGCCCGCGCCAACCCGGCTCGAGGGTGATGGTCCGGGCGCGGAAGGCCTCGAGCATCCGGTCACTCAAGCGCCGCTGGAGCGGCGCCTCGACATCGTGGAGGATCGGCCGGTAGACCGTGTTGAGCGCCGTCCTCGCCTCTTCGATCGTGGTCCCCGGCGCGAGGCGGCCGAAGAGGTAGAGCCAGTGGTACAGGCGGTTGTCGTAGCCGGTGTAGGACGGCAGCAGGGTCCAGAACATTGTGAGAGGGACGAAGATGTCGGCCCGCACCCACAGCGTCGTGCCCTCGAACCCGCGCGGCGCGACGCCCACCACCGTGAGCGGCTGGCCGTTCACGTTGATCGTCGTCCCGACGACGCCGGGGTCGGCGCCGAGTCGGTTCTCCCAGAACGCGTGGCTCAAGACCACGACCGGGTGGCCGCCGCGGGTCTCGTCGTCCGCGGGCCCGAGGAGCCGGCCGAGCGCCGGCTGCAGCCCGAGGACGGGGAAGTACGAGCCCGAGACGAACATCGCGGTGCCGGGCGTCGTCTGGCCGCGGAGCGCGATGTTGACCTGCATCGACCGGTGCGCGGCGAGGCCGGCGAGCCCGTTGGGGGCGGCCTCGAGGTCGCGGAACATGGGGTAGCTGAAGACGGCGGTGCAGTCGCCGGCGATGTTGCAGCTCGAGCCGTCCTTGGGGCCCGGCGAGGCGAGGTTGACCAGCCGTTCCGGCTCGTGCACCGGAAGCGGCCGGAGCAGGATCTGCTCGAAGAGGGAGAAGATCGCCGTGTTGGCGCCGATCCCCAGCGCAAGTGACAGCACGGCAACGCCGGTCACGAACGGCGTCCGACCCAGCGTACGGAGGGCGAGTCGCAGGTTGTGCATAATGTCCTCGCCGGTGGTCCG
This sequence comes from Gemmatimonadota bacterium, assembly GCA_047459275.1. Lineage (GTDB taxonomy): Bacteria > Gemmatimonadota > Gemmatimonadetes > Longimicrobiales > RSA9 > CALBZE01. Next base: position 2,461 of record VSDC01000302.1, on the reverse strand, counting down.
GAGGGGTTCACGACAGCCGCATCACCGAAGCAAGGCGCCTGCCGAACCGTGCCAGGACGCGCAAATGACGGCGAAATCATCGGTTGCGTCCCTCGCGGCCCCGGCGCCGCGAAAGAATACCGTCCGGATGCGGGACTGATGCGTCCCGGATCCGGACGGTAGGTGCGCCCGACACTGGAGCGCCCCGGCACGTTACGCAGCCGGCGCGGTGCACAGCCGGGATATTGCGCGGCCGGCGGAACGCCGGCCGCGCCCTGGTTCACGTCGGTCCGTTTCGCTACCGAGGGTCCCCGATCGCGCCGATGAAGAGGATCGTGCCGGACAGCCTCTCTCGGATCGCGACCAGGAACGGCCGGTCGACGATGAGCTGGTGCTGTGGGAGCACGCCGCTGCGGCCGAAGGCGACGACCGTGACGGCCGCGGCCTCCGTCCCCTCCTCGTCGACCTTAAGAAATGTGTTCTGCTTGACGTAACTAATGAAGGGACGCGCCGGCGAGAGGCGCGAGAAATCTGCGCGGCCGGGTTCGAACGCCGGACCCATCCCGAGCGCCTGGAGCGCAGCTTTGAGATTTTCCTCGTACTGCAGCTGAAACTTCGGCAGCTCGACGTACACTTCCTCCCGATCGGTCGCGGCGGCGAGCCAGCGGTTCCACGTCGCCTCGTCGAGCGAAGCGACCAGGTCGGCAAGGGAGGCGGTCCGGGGTACCACGATCGTCATGGCGAACGCCTGACCGCCGTACGGAAGCTCGCCGACCGTCACGTCGTCGAGCAGGGCGAAACGGGCCGGCATGACGCCGCGCATCCGGTCGAGCTGGATCTCCGTGCCGTCGCTCAGGGCGAACGGACCCGGCGAGGTGTGCTCCGGATCGAACCGATGGGTCCACTGCCCCTTGAAGTAGACGGCGTTGAGGAGGAAGAAGACGTCGTTCTTCGAAATCTGGCGGATCGCCTCTCGGATGCGGCCTTTCGTCTTGTCGGCAGCCCAGCCGTTGATGACATCGACGGCGGTGGGATCGTCGAAGTCCAGTTCGCGGGCCTCGGCGTCGAACCACGTCTTGAGGGCCCCGAGGTAATTACCGACGACGGGGTAACCCTGTCGCGCCCAGGCGGAGTTCGCGATACCCAGCTCGACCTGGGGGTCGAGCGAGAGGAGCAACCCGGTCAGGTCGCGATAGGCCTGATTGATCTCCGCCTCGTCGAGGCCGTCGAAGCGGAGCGTGGCCCGGATCGAATCGAAGGTCTCACCCGCCGCGCCGTTCAGCGCCATGCCGAGCGCCGTGGACGCGCTGAACGGCGAGAGGAAGATGTTGGGCCGATTCGGGTTCGCGGCGTGGACCTCCCGCAGCAGGTCGAGCGCGAATGCGTTCGTCCGGGCGACGACCTCTTCCTCTACCACGGAGAGGTCACGCGGCAGCTTCGCAATGGTCCTGGGCCCGGCCTCGGGCGCGGTGGGATCGTCGCACGCCGAGGTCGCGAGTGCGAGTACGAGGGCCGCAAGGACCGCTGAGGTCGGGTGCGTTGTGCGCATTGACACCTCCAGACGAGTACGGCCGAATTCGTAGTCGAATCGATTGGAGTGGATCGGTCCGCGCAAGAATAAACGCGTGACGTCGCGTGACCCGGACAGCGCGCGGGGCGTCTTGACCGAATGAGTTTGCGCAGCCCCGACCCGGCACTCGACGCGAACGGTGCGCGGACCGGGTGTCGTTGATTACATTGGTCACCGCGGCGCCGCCCGGAATCCCGGGCGCGGTCTGTCGCGCGGTACGGACCGTGCCCGCGCAGCAGCGTATACCCCTACCTACTCTACGGAGGACGTTTGATGATGCGGAAGAACCTGACGACGGGATTGCTCGCGCTGGTGATGGCGTTGGGCGCGGTCGCGTGCAGCGACGACGATCCGACGGAGCCGAAGGAGTCGGAGCTGTCGACCGAGGAGGCCACGGCGCTGGCGGAGGCGCTGGCACGGGTCGGTGATGATGTCGCCTTGAAGGTGTTTCTGCAGGCCGTATCGCAGGGGTCGAACGCGCTGGCGCCCGCGGGCATCGATGCGCTCGGCGACGTGTTCACGCCGCAGTCTCACGGCGGACCGCACAAGTCGTTCACGCTCTCGGTCGAGGACGTTCCCTGCGTGGGTGGCGAGGGAGACGTGAGCGCCCAGCTCACGGTGACGACGACGGAGTATCCGGAAGAGGACCGGGTCGTTCTCGAGGCGGAGGGCACGATGACGCACCAGGCGTGTCGTGTCGTGGCGCGGAAGCAGCAGGGGCAGCAGGTGTTCGCGATCACGGGCGACCCGAATCTCTCCTGGACGCTGCGGCTCGAGGCGGTGGGCGATGAGCTCGTCGGGGAGCAGACGTTCGCCTACAACGGCGCATTCCGCTGGACGACGCCCGACGGTCGAGCGGGCCGGTGCACGGTCGACTACTCGCTCACGGTGAACATGGACGAGATGCGGGCG
>VSDC01000301.1:0-3594 GCA_047459275.1 Gemmatimonadota bacterium | reverse complement strand
TCCTTCGACGGCTTGAAGATCGGTACCACGCGCGCCGGAACCTCGACCGGATCGCCCGTCCGCGGATTGCGCGCCATACGCGACTTCCGCTTGCGCACCTTGAACGTGCCGAACCCGCGAATCTCGATGTTCTCGTGAGCCGACAGAGCGTTCTTGATCGCGTTCAAGAGCCCGTCGACGACCAGGGCGCAGTCCTTTTTCGTGATCCCCGGGCCGATGGCTGCGGCCACCTGTTCGACGAGGTCGGCTTTGGTCATGATTCCTCCGTACCGAAATGCGTTACGTGAGAGTACCGGGAGCCGCGCTCCCGCCGTACCTAGAACGGGACGACGAACTTCAGGCGGGGCTCTCCGGCCTGCTCCAACGGCCCGACCAATCTCGTCAGGCTCGACGTCGCCCCACGCCCCAGGAGCAAGTCCAGGAGCGTGAATTCCACCTCCGGCGGTTGTCTTACCAAGCGCGGGTCCTCCCCGAGACCCGCCATCCGCCCCACCGCCGCAAGGGCGTCCTGCATGTTGCCGATCCGGTCGACGAGTCCGCGCTCGAGCGCCTGTCTACCGGAGTAGATCCTCCCATCGGCTAGCTGCCGTACCTCTTCCGCCGGGATCCCCCGCTCTTCCGCGACCGCCTCGACGAACTGTTCGTAGACGTCGCTCACCAGAGCGTTGAGGACCTCCCGGTCCTCGGGCGACAGCGGCCGGTACATCGTGCCGGTGTCCTTGTGGTCGGCGCTCTTCACGACCTGCATCTCGACCCCGACCTTCCGCAGGAGCGCGCTCACATCCGGCAGTTCCATGATCACGCCTATGGAGCCGGTGAGCGAGCCGGGAAGCACGAAGATCGAGTCGGCACCCAAAGCCACGTAGTAGCCGCCGGACGCACCGACCGCGCCAATCGCCGCGACGACCGGGTATCCTTCCTCGCGCAGACGCCGGAACTCCCAATAGAGGCTCTGCGCGGGCCCGACGAGGCCGCCGGGCGAATTGATGGTTATGAGAAATCCCTTGACCGACGGGTCCCGGCGGAAGCGCCGGATCTGCTTGAGGTACCACTCGTCATCCTCGATCAAGCCGTCGATCTCGATCACCGCGATGCGATCCCCCAGGGCCAGACCGCCTTCGCCCCGCACAACCAACACGGCGACGAGGGCGATCCCTGCCAGGGTCATCAGCGACACAACGCCAACGGCGAGCGCGATTACGATCGTGCGCCGGGACACGCGAGAATCACCGTCACGAGAACGGCTTGTCGGTGAGAGGCGGGCGCATAGCTTAACTCCCACCCGCCGCGGCCGTCAAGGTTTTTCCTCTGCGGGCCTCCATGGCGTTCACGAACTGATCGAAGAGATACCGCGAGTCGTGGGGCCCGGGCGACGACTCGGGGTGGTACTGCACGCTGAAGACCGGAAGCTCCCGGTGCGCGAGCCCTTCGACCGTTCCGTCGTTCAGGTTCACGTGCGTCACGCGCAGGGCCGGTGCTCCCTCGATCGTGTCGCCCGGCCCGCCGCGGACCGCGAAACCGTGGTTCTGCGACGTGATCTCGACCGCGCCGTCCTCCAGCCGGCGCACCGGATGGTTCCCGCCCCGGTGCCCGTAGAGGAGCTTGTACGTCGTCCCGCCGAACGCCCGGCCGACCAGCTGATGGCCCAGGCAGATCCCGAAGATCGGCACCCCGCGCTCGGCGAGGAGCCGGATCGTCCGCAGGACGTGCTCGACCGCCGCGGGATCGCCGGGGCCGTTCGACAGGAAGAGCCCGTCGAGCTCGAGCTCCAGGATCGCCTCGGCCGACGTTTCGGCCGGCACTGTCGTGATCCGGCAGCCTCGCTCCGCGAGCAGACGGAGCGACATCGACTTCACGCCGAAGTCGTAAGCGACGACGCGGAAGCGCTCCGTTCCGGTCGCCGGAACGTCGTACGGCTCCGCCGTCGTGACCTGACAGGTGAGGTCCAGCCCCTCCATCCGGGGGTGGGCCTGTATGCGCTCCATCACCTCGCCGGTCGGCATGTCGGCGGGCGCGATCGCCGCCCGCATGGCCCCGGCCGACCGGATGTGGCGCGTGAGCGCCCGCGTGTCGACTTCGGACAGGCCGACGATCCCCGAGCGGGCGAGGTACGAGTCCAGCGATTCCTCCGCCCGCCAGTTGCTGTGATAACGGGACAGCTCCCTGACGACGAAACCGGCCACCTGGGGTCGTGACGATTCTTCGTCCTCCCGCGTCACACCGTAGTTCCCAATGAGCGGGTACGTCATCGTGACGATCTGTCCCGCGTAGGACGGATCGGTCAGGACCTCCTGGTATCCCGACATCGACGTATTGAAGACGACTTCGCCCAGGGCGATGCCACGGGCGCCGATCCCTTCGCCGCGGAACACGCGGCCGTCTTCGAGGAGCAGGTATGCTTCGTCGGCCAATGGACCTCCGGTTGCTGATTCGGCCGAGGATCAAGCCGCGGGCGAATTTACGCCGCCGCGCGCACCTGTCAAGCGACGGGCGGACCCATCCGGCCACGCCGCCGCCCCGCCGCACCGGTTGCGTCCGGGATCGCCCTTCGCGAGCTTACCGTCATGGAACCGCTCGTCTACATCTATGCCGATGAGTCCTGCCTCGGCGTCCAGTTCACGGATCGGGACTCGCCTGGCGGCGCCGCCGGCCTCATCGAGTTCTGGCGCGGCGACCACTGGGAGCGGCGCGACTACTGGGTGAGCGAGCCGGCCACGACCAACAATCGCATGGCGCTCCGCAGCGCCATCGAGGGGCTCGCCGCCCTGCGGGTGCCGTGCCGCGTCGTCTTTACCTCCGATTCGCAGTACCTGATCCGCGGCATGCGCGAATGGGTCCCCGGGTGGATCCGCCGGGGCTGGAAACGGAAGGGCGGCGCCATCGAGAACGTCGAGCTCTGGCGTGCCCTGGTCGACGCCGCGCGGCGGCACCGCGTGGATTGGCGTTGGGTCCGCGGCCACGCCGGCCACCCGCAGAACGAGTACGCCAACCACCTGGCGACCCGGGCGGCGCGCACGCAGACCTCGTCGAACGGGCTCGTCCCCTCCGGTTACGAGAGATGGCTCGAGGCCGAGAGGGAGAAGGGGCGGTTCCTCGACGTCTTCGAGTTCCAGCCGCCGCGCGAGGAGACGTTCCGACCGGTTCCGCTACCTCACGGCTGAGGCTCGGCCTCACGCGTTGTGAGGCCGAGCCTCCATCGGGCAGAGCCCGCACGGACGGCGCACGCCCATCCGCCCGTTCGACGCACGCCTACCGGATTTCCCTGTCGAAGACCTCGGCGAAGCGTGCCGCGACCCTCTCGCCGACCTCGTCGAGGGCGAGGTCCGTTCCCGTGACCCTGGCGAGGGAAGTGACGCCGTGGTCGCGGATCCCGCAGGGCACGATGGCGTCGAAGAAGTTCAGGTCGGTGGTCACGTTGAGCGCGAAGCCGTGCGACGTGATCCAGCCGCTCGAGACGCGCACGCCGATCGCCGCGATCTTCTCGTCGCCCACCCACACCCCCGTCAACCCATGCTTTCGCCCGGCCTCGACGCCGAAGTCGGCGAGCGCCCTGATCAACGCCTCTTCGATGTCGCGGACGTAGCGGTGGAGGTC
>VSDC01000300.1:0-3598 GCA_047459275.1 Gemmatimonadota bacterium | reverse complement strand
ACGCCCGGCACGGAGCCGTCAGGGTCGAACGACATCTCCGTGATGTCATAGACGCCGGCGACGTCATCGGGGCTGAGCCCCACGTCCAACGGCGAATCGTCGTCGCAGCCGCCGAGAACGACGGCCGCACCCGCCAGCGCGAGCGGAAGAAGGCGCAAGCGCATTCCTGCCTCCTGCATGTTCGTGTTCCTGCACGCACGTCCGGACCGGGCTCGGTCCAGGCTCGGAATCCGGATACGGATCTGCACCGGGCACCGCCCGGTGCCCGGTGCAGATCCGGCAAAGATGTAGCGCGCCGCCGAAACGTCCGACGCCCGGACGGCGTGACACCAGGCGGGATCACATATGAATCACGCGCCCGAGCGAAGCCAGCGCGGCTTCGGCGATCGCCTCCGAGAGCGTCGGGTGCGGATGCATGGCGCGGTCCATCTCCTCGACCGTCGTCTCGAGGTGCCGGCCGACGACGAACTCGCCGATCATCTCGCTCGCGTGCAGCCCCACGATGTGGGCGCCGAGGAGCTCGCTGTACTTCTTGTCACGGATGATCTTGACGAACCCGTCGGTCTCGCCCGCCGTGCGCGCGCGGCCGTTCGCGCTGAAGGGGAACTTCCCGACCTCGATGTCGTAACCCGCCGCCCGGGCCTGCTCCTCCGTCATCCCGACGGACGCGACCTCGGGGTGGCAGTACGTGACGCTCGGGATGTTCGCGTAGTCGACGCCGTGCGTCGCCTTCCCCGCGATCGCCTCCGCGGCGACCACGCCCTCGTGTGACGCCTTGTGCGCCAGGAGCGGCGGGCGGGCGCAGTCGCCGATCGCGTAGATCCCCGGCACGTTCGTGCGCATGAACTCGTCGACGACGATGAAGCCCTTCTCCGTCTTCACCCCGGCCGCCTCGAGGCCGATGTCGTCGATGATCGGCGCGCGACCCACCGCCGAGAGCACGCGCTCAGCCTCGATCGTCTCCGTCTTCCCGTCCTTCGTCTTGATCGTCAGTTTGACGCCGTTCTTGCCGACGTCCGCCTTCTCCAGCCGCGCGCCCGTGTAGATGTCGATCCCGCGCTTCTTGAACGCGGCGGCGACCGCCGCCGAGGACTCCGCGTCCTCGTTCGGGAGCACCCGGTCCAGCGCCTCGATGATCGTGACCTTCGTACCGAACGAGTTGTAGACGTCCGCGAACTCCATCCCGATCGCGCCGGCGCCGACAATGGCCAGCGACTTCGGCAGCTCCTTCGGGTAGACCGCGTGGTCCGAGCTCCAGACGCGGTCGCCGTCGATCTTCAGGATCGGGAGCGAGCGCGGCCGCGAGCCCGTCGCGATGATGATGTTCTTCGCCTGGAGCACCCGCTTCTCGCCCTTGCCGGCCGGCTTCTCATCGCCGTGGCCCGCGTTCTTCGACGGGTCCACCTCGACCTTGCCGCCGCCGAGCAGACGGCCCCACCCCTGGATGTGCTCGATCTTGTTCTTCTTGAAGAGGAAGGCGACGCCCTTCGAGCCCTGCTCCGACACCTTGCCCGCTCGCTTCCCCGCCGCGGCGATATCCAGCTTTACGTCGCCGACGGTGATGCCGAAATCGTCGAGTCCGCCCTTGATATGGCGGGCAAAGTTGGCCGACTCGAGCAGCGCCTTCGTCGGGATGCACCCCCAGTTGTTGCAGACGCCGCCGAGCTTCTGCGCCTCGACGCAGGCAACCTTCATCCCGAGCTGCGCGGCCCGGATCGCGGCCACGTAGCCGCCGGGCCCCCCGCCGATCACGATCACATCAAACGTGTTGTCCGCCACGCCTCACCTCGCGGTTCGAGTCCTTCATCGCGAATCCGAGTCTGCCTCGGGTGCCGGCGCCCAAACTATCGCGCGAAGAGGCTGGCGACAACGGGTCTGCCGGGTTGACGAGCGGATCGCCGCGCGGGTCACCGAAGGAAACGGATGTTCGGCAGGTGGGCGGGTCCCATCAGCCGCCCAACGCCTCCAGCACCTCGGCGGCCGCACGCCGGCCCGAGTCGATCGCCCCGTGCACCGTCCCGATCTCGCCTTCTTCCGCCAGCGCCTCGCCCGCGAAGAACAGCACGCCGTCGACCGGGCGCCTGAGGACGGCCTGAGCCTCGAGGCCGCCCACGGGGAGATACGCGTAGGCGCCGCGGGTGAAGGGGTCGTGGATCCAATCGTGGTGGTACCAGGCCTCGAGCCGCCCTTCCACGAAGCCACGGTGCATTCCGAGCAGGCCGGCCAGCTCCCCGACCGCCGCTTCGACCGCCTGCTCGACCGGAGAGGCCGCGAGCCGCCGGGCGACCGACGCGCCCGCCCAGGCGACGAGCACGGGCGCCCGGACCGGCAACGCCGTCCAGAAGACGTCGTACGTCGGGCCGGCGTAGAGGAAGGTGATGGAGCTCCGGTCCAGACCGGGTCCGCTAGCGTCGACCCGGGGCAGTCCGGCGATCCGACTGGCTCGCCCGGATCCTCCAGCCGCCAACCCCGGCTCCCATTCCCAGAAGCGGTCTCGGAAGCGAAGCACCAGCTTGTAGACGTCGCCCATGGCGAGCTTTCGAACGGCTTCCCGGTACGCGCCGGGGAGCGGCGGCTCGAAGCCCGGCGCGGTCCCGTCTGTGGCGGCAAGAACGCCGAGGGGGAGGGTGACGACGGCGCAGCGGGCGCGAACGGTCCCGAGGCGCGCTCCGGTCCGGCTCTCCACCTCCAGCTCGACGCCGCCCGGGCGACGTCGCACGCGCGTCACCACGTGATTGAGCCGGACGGCGTCCTCGAGCCCAAGGCCGGCGGCGAGCCACCGGATCACGGCGTCGTATCCGCCCAGGACGCGGAACTGCCGGTCGCCGCCGGGCCGCCTCGCGCTGCTCTCCGCCACGGCCAGCCCCCGCGTCCCGATCCGATCGGGGTCGGCGGCGTGGAAACCCTCGATGTACGCCATCACGGCCGCCCGCGCCTCCGCCCACCCCTCACCCCCGAACTCGGCGTCCAGGAACTCCGTGAACGGACGGTCCGGCCCGTCCTCGGGTACGCGATCCATCACCTCGCGGATGAGCCGCTGCACCTCCGGCGCCGGCGCGAGCACCCCGTCGCGCGAACGCCAGCGCTCGTCGGGGACGTCGGCTAGCGCGATCCCGGCAGCGTGGGCGATCTCGAAGAGCGACTCGGGCATCCCGTGCACGAATTCGGCGCCGAGCTCGACCGGCACCGGGAGCGCCGGGTCATGCAACGTCATGATGCGGCCGCCGATGCGGTCCCGCGACTCGAGAACCAGCACCCGCACGCCCGCCGCCGCGAGCTCCCGCGCGGCCGCGAGCCCCGCCGCGCCAGCGCCGACCACCGCGACATCGGCGTCCGCGATCGTCATGTCTGCCCTTGCTCCACCGGGTCGCTACGTGTTGCCATCCGAGAACACCCTTAATATCTGTGTGGTTCGCTCGATGCTCCCCGGAGCTCCACCTTCCAAACCCGCGAAGGAGAGGGAGTGTCGTATGTCATTCCGACTCGTGCTCCTGTCGCTCGCATGGGTCGCCATGGCAGCCACGCCGCTTCCGGGCCAAACCCTGCAACGCGATCCCGTTTCGGGCGATTACATCCTCGAGTTCACAGATATCGATGG
>VSDC01000014.1:0-16263 GCA_047459275.1 Gemmatimonadota bacterium | reverse complement strand
CGCCGATCGGCGCGCCCGCCGGCCGACTCCGCGGACCGTGCACGCTATGGCGACCCGTGCCGACGTTCGGCCGGCGCCCGCGGGCCCGCGCCCGGGCGGCTCCCCGGCCGATCGCCGCCCGCCTGCCCGGGCGACGACCAGCCTCGACATCGCTCAGGGCTGGCTCGCGGTGATCACGCCACGCTCGCGCTTCTGCTCCTGCACCATCCTCTCGACGTCGGCCAGGAGCTGCCGCGCGTCGTACACGATCCCGTCCTTGATCACCCAGCGGATCCCGCCGACCCGCTCGACCTCGTTGCGCATGTTCACGCGCACGTGCCCGGTGCCGTACAACACCTTGAAGTTCTGCAGCGGGTTCTCCGGGACGATCACCAGGTCGGCCAGGAGCCCGGGGCGCAGGATCCCGAAGTCGATCGGCTTCCCCTTGGGCTTGAAGAGCGTCTCGGCGCCGTACAGCGTCGCCGAGCGGATCACCTCGAGCGGGTGGAACCCGGCCTCCTGCAGCAGCTCCAGCTCGCGGATGTAGGCGAAGCCGTAGAGCTTGTAGATGAAGCCCGCGTCCGAGCCGGTGGTCACTCGCCCGCCCGCGTCCTTGTAGTCGTCGATGAACTGCATCCAGACGCGGTAGAACTTCTTCCACGCGACCTCGTCCGCCGTCGTCCAATCGAACCAGTACGAGCCGTGAGCGTCGCGGTTCGGCTGGTAGAAGTCCCACATCGACGGCAGCGTGTACTTCGCGTGCCAGTCCGCGTTCTTCTCGCGCATGAGATCGCGGCTCGCCTCGTAGATCGTGAACGTCGGGTCGAGCGTCACGTCGTGGGCAAGGAACTCCTGGATGACCTGGTTCCAGCGCTCGCTCCCCGGCCTGTGGATCTGATCCGCCAGCCGCGCCACCTGGCTGAACCGGTGGTACTCGTCGCTATAGTTGTAGTCGACGGGGAAATCCTGGATGCTGCGGTCGTCGAGCAGCGACTCGAAGAGCCCGTAGAAGTGAGTGACGGTGCCGAGGCCGAGGCGCACGGCATCCAGCGCCGTCATGCGCGCCACGCCGGTCTGCTGTAGGTGCGCCGTCGTGCCGAGCCCCTGCGCCCACGCCTCCTCGATGAGCGCGGCCATGATCTCGGGGTCGTGCGCGCCGAGCTTGAGCCCATCGACGCCCTGCTTCGCTGCCCAGCGCACGTACTCTCGCGCCTTCTCGGGCGAGTCGATCGGGCCGCGGTCCCACCCGGCGCCCGGACGCTGGTAGTTGAAGATCCGCGGCGCCACGATCTCGTTCCGCTCGCTCCGCCGCTTCTCGTTCAGCGACCACTCGAAGGGTCCGAGCGGGACGCCGCGCACCGTCGTCACGCCGTGGGCGAGCCACAGCTTGTATGCGTACTCGGCGCTCGGGTTCTTGGGCGGCCCGCCGGCGTGGACGTGCAGGTCGATGAAGCCGGGGAGCACGTACATCCCCGTCGCATCGATCTCGTGCTCCGCTCCCTGCGGCCGACGCCGGTCGTCGATCGGCAGACCGGGAGCGCCGACGCTCCGGATCTCGGCAATGCGGTTCCCTTCGATCACGATGTCGACGGGCCCCATCGGCGGCGCGCCGGTCCCGTCGATCATCGTGGCGCCGCGGATGATCAGCCTCCGAAACGGCCCCGCGCCCTCGTCCGGCCGCCGGTTCGGCGTCGGCTCCATCCCCCGTCCCTGCGCGAGGGCGGATCCGGCGGCGAGCAGCACTCCCAGCGCGCAGGCTGCCATGGCCTGCATCGTTCGCGACAGCCGCATGGGTCTCCTCCTCGTTTGCGGTCTCAGATCGGGCCTGCTCGGGTCGAACGCTCACGCGCCGGCGGCGGCGAGCGCTTCCGTGATCTCGCGCTGGAAGTCGGGCCCGAGGGGGATCGCCAGGGCGTCGGCCTCGGCCAGGACTGCACGGGCCGCGTCGTTCCGGCCGCTGCGGGCCAGGAGAAGGACGAGCGCGGTCCTCGCGCCACGGTGGTACGGATTGGCCTCGAGCGCTTCGCGGTACGCCCGCTCGGCGCCGATGACCGCGCCCCGTCGGGCCAGGATCCAGCCGCGGGTGAAAGCGACCTCGGCGCGCTCCGCAGGCGTGTCGCCCTCGGGGATCTCGGCGAGGGCGGCGTTGGCGCGAGAGGTCTCGCCCAGCGACGCAAGCAGCCGCAGCCAGCGGAGCCGCTCGCTGCCGTCGGGCTGCACCGTGCCGAGCCGGAGCGGCGCCACCGCGGCCTCGGCTGCGGCGGTGTCGCCGAGGGCGAGGTGCGCCTCGGCGATGGCGATCATGTAATCGATCCGCGGGCGGCCGGCGGCGCGCAGGATGCGCTGACCGTCTTCCAGGACCCGCAGCGCCTCCGCCGGCCGCCCGGCCGCGGCGAGCGCCTCGGCGTACTGGAACCGGTGCCCGTAATGCTGCGGCTTGCGCGCCACCAGGTCGGCGAAGAACTCGAGCGTCTCGCCGGCGTAGCCGATGCGGGCGCGCAGCTCGGCGGCGAACGCGGCCGCCTCGTCGCGCCGGTCGCGCAGGTAGGTCGACAGCGTCGGCGCGTCGGCCAGGTACGCTTCCGCCGTCCGGATCGCGTCCGGCACGCGGCCGTGCGCGAGGTACAGGTTGCGAAGCGTCTCGTTCAGCTCGGCGCGCTCCGCCAGGTCGGTCTCGAGGGCGATCGCCTTCTCGTAGAGCGCAACCTGCTGCTCCAGGACTTCATCCTCGGGCTGCTGCCAGGCCCGCCCGCGCACGCCAACGAGTTCGGCCCGCGCGCTGTAGATCGGCGCGTAGGTCGAATCGATGGCCGCCGCGCGGTCCAGCCACTGCTCCGCGTTGCGGTAGCGCCCTCCATCCCGGTGCAGCGCGGCGTAGCTCAGATACGCCGGCAGGTACTGGGGATCGCGGACGAGCGCGCTGTCCAGGTAGACCCGCGCGAGCCACTGCCGCACGTTCCAGTCGACGCGCCGCGCGCGCGGCGTCTGGCCGCGCTTCGTCAGCTCCGCGAGGCGCGTGTAGACCTGCGCCCAGTTGCTCGCGAGCGCATCCCGATCCCCCTCGAGCGCGGCCTTCTGCCGCGTGATCAGCGAGTCGACGAACGCGTACGTCGCCGGGTCCTTCCGCCGCAGGTCGTCGTGCGTGTTCATCGACTTGTGATTGAGCGGGTGCGCCTTCACGGGCGAGAGGTACGCCTCGAACGCCTGGGCAAGGAACTCGCTCTCGTTGTTCGCGGCGTAGTAGTCCAGGGCGCGGCCGTGCCGCATGGCATCGTGGTACAGCTCCCGGACCCGGCGCACCTCGGCGTCCGTGAGAACCGTTCCGTGGAAGAGGTGCACGTACTCGTGCAGCAGGACGTTGCGCTCCCAGTGCGCGCCGCGCTCGACGTACTCGATCCCCGTCGCGCCGCCGCCGATCCCCCGGATGTCCATCCACTGCCGGTTGTCGAACGTCGTGCTGACCCGCAGCGCCGGGTTCCCCATCGCCTCGGCCAGATCGATGTGCAGCGGCGGGATCGTGAAGGTGCGGTTCAGCCGGTGCAGCATCGGCACGAAGGCGATGGTGGGCCCGAGCTGCCGGCGCACCATCTTGCGCACGCGGTCGCCCGGGTAGATGTCGACGTCGTCGAAGACCTCCTCGAAGATCCGGTCGTCGGGCACGGGCGTCGCCTCGATCGCGGCCTCGAGCGAGTCGTAGGCGGCCAGGTAGGTGAACTGCCGGTGCTTGATCACCGCGGCCATCCCGTTGTGCGCCGGGCCGTAGTGCGGCTTGCGCTCCAGGATCGCGGCGAAGGTAGCCTCGGCCGAGTCGAGGCGCTCGGCGACGGGGACGTCGTAGGCCATGTAGAACGCCGAGCCGCGCAGCATCGCCGGGAGCACGGACTCGGGGTACTCCCTCTCGATGGCACGCGTGAGCTCGATCGCGCCGGCCACGTCGTTCCTGGCAATGCGGCGGTCGGCCTCGCGGAGCCGCTCCCGCACGATACTGTCGCTCGGGCTCGCGTAGTCGGCGTACGTGAGGTTGGTGTGCCCGTTCCCCCAGTGCCAGTGCGTGAGCAGGTGGAGCGGGTCGAGCTCGAGGGCGAGCTCCCACTGGGCGGCCATGTCGTCCAGCCGGGTCGCGTCGACGCGGCGCCAGATCGCGTACCCGTACCAGAAACGGGCGTCGGCGTCGAGGGGGTCCACGGCGAGGGCGCGGGCGAGGAGGTCTTCGGCGGTGGCCGGATCCTGGTTCCAGAAGGCGATGTCCGCCTCCAGGACGTACGACCCGGCCGAGCGCCGGTCCCACTGCCGCGCCCGCTCGGCCCAACCGAGGGCGTCGTCGAAGCGCTTCTCGTAGAGCGCGATCCGGCCGAGGAGCAGCGCCGCGCCCGCGTTGCGGCCCTCGTCGACCAGGGAGTCCGCGATCGCCTTGGCGGAAGGCAGCTCCCACGCCTGCAGCTTCAGTCGCGCCCGCAACAGGCGCGCGTCCCGGTTCCTCGGCTCCTCCGCAAGCGCCCGCTCGACCAGGGATTCGGCCTCCCGATACCGGTGCTGCCGGATCCGCAGCTCGGCGGCGGCGGCCAGGAGCGCCGGCGTCTCCGGCGCGGTGGCGATCAGCGAATCCGCTTCGGCCCACAACCCCAGCGCCACCATCCGCCGCACCCGTTCGGCGACTTCGCCGCTCTGGTCCGCCAGGACGGCTTCGCGCTGTTCCGTGAGGAGCGTGCGCGCGCTCGTGACGTCGTCGGCCGGGATCGGCGGCCGGTCGGCGCCGCACGCCCAGGCAAGGAGCAGCAGGAGGGGCCAGGTCTTGGAGTCGGGTCGAATCATCTCGCCTACGCTCCGAGTGACGGGGTCGTGTCTCGAACCGCGCGCCCAGTGCTGGCGCGATGCAATCCGGCTGCGCCCCGACCCGCCCGTGGCCGGGACGCCGACAGAGCTGCCTCCGGGGATGCGAATGACCGCGTTCCGGCGCCTTCAGCTCGCCCGGGCCGTCGCCTGGGGCTGCACCGCCGCGAACCGTTCCTGTAGGCTCCGGACCTCGCGCACGCGGGACCGCAACGCGATGACCGCATCGCATGCGGCAGACGTCGCCGACATCGTCGTGCAGTAGGGGATCCGGTACGCGATCGCGGCCCGGCGCATGGCATAGTCGTCGTACTGCGACTTCTTCCCCAGCGGCGTGTTGATCAGGAGCTGAACCTCGCCGCTCAACATCTTGTCGACGATGTTGGGACGACCTTCGCCTACCTTGAACACCCGCTCGGCCGGGATCCCCCGCGCCCGCAGGTAGCGCCACGTCCCTTCCGTCGCCAGGATCCGGAAGCCCAGGTCGTGGAAGCGACGCATGATCGGCGTGACCGTCGGCTTGTCGTGGTCGTTGACGGTGACGACGACGGTGCCGCTCAGGGGCAATTCCGTCCCCGCCGAGATCTGCGCCTTCGCGAACGCCATCCCGAAGGACTCGTCGAACCCCATCACCTCGCCCGTGGACCGCATCTCCGGGCCGAGGATCACGTCGACGTCGAACTTGTTGAACGGGAAGACCGCCTCCTTCACGGCGACGCCGGGGATGTGGAAGTCCGACGGACCGTCGGGCTGCGCCGACATGGGCAGGTCCAGCTCGCCGATCCGCTTCCCGGCCATGACCCGGGCGGCAAGCTGCGCCAGCGGCACGCCCGTCGCCTTCGAGACGAACGGCACCGTCCGCGACGCCCGCGGGTTCACCTCGAGGACGTAGACGACGCCGTCCTTGATCGCGTACTGCACGTTGATCAGCCCGACGACGCCGAGGCGCCGAGCGAACTCGATGGTCAGCCGCCGGATCTCGGCCACCTCGTGGTCCTTGAGCGCGTACGGCGGGAGCACGCACGCCGAGTCGCCGGAGTGGACGCCGGCGTCCTCGATGTGCTGCATGACGCCCGCGATCACGACCCGCTCCCCGTCGGCGAGGGCGTCCACGTCGGCCTCGAACGCGTCCTCGAGGAAGCGGTCGATCAGGACCGGCCGGTCCGGCGCGGCGCGCACCGCCCGCTCGAAGTACTCGACGAGCGACGCCTCGTCGTAGACGATCTCCATGGCGCGCCCGCCCAGCACGTACGACGGACGCACCAGCACCGGGTAGCCCACCTCGGCCGCGACCTTGACCGCCTGCTCCTTGCTCGTCGCGACCCCGTTCGGCGGGACCGTCGCCCCGATCTCCCGGCAGAGCGCGGCGAAGCGATCCCGGTCCTCCGCCCGGTCGATCGCGTCCACGCTCGTCCCCAGGATCGGCACGCCCAGCTCCGCCAGCGGGCCCGATAGCTTGAGGGGCGTCTGCCCGCCGAGCTGGACGATCACCCCCTCCGGGCGCTCGCGCTCGATGATCTCGAGCACGTCCTCCAGGGTGAGCGGCTCGAAGTAGAGCTTGTCCGAGATGTCGAAGTCGGTCGAGACCGTCTCCGGGTTCGAGTTGATCATGATGGTCTCGAACCCGTCCTCGCGCAGGGCGAGCGCGGCCTGGACGCAGCAGTAGTCGAACTCGATCCCCTGGCCGATGCGGTTCGGCCCGCTCCCCAGGATCACGATCTTGCGCCGATCTGACGCCGGCGCCTCGGTCTCGTCCTCGTACGCCGAGTAGAGGTACGGCGTCGAGGCCGGGAACTCGCCCGCGCACGTGTCGACCATGTGGTAGGTCGGACGCACGCCGAGCGAGTGCCGCAGCTCGCGGATCTCGCGCTCGGTCGTGCCGCGCAGGCGGGCGAGCTGCCGGTCCGAGAAGCCCAGGCGCTTCATCCGCCGCAGCGCCGCGGCGTCGATGGAGCCGAGCGCCTTCCACTCCCGCTCCGCCTCGACCAGCTCTTGGAGCTGGGCAAGGAACCAGCGGTCGATCGCGGTCAGCTCGTAGATCTCGTCGATGGAGAGCCCCGCCTCCAACGCCCGCTTGAGCTGGAACGGCCGCTCGGCAGTCGGCCGGCGGAGCGCGGCGCGCAGCGCTTCCAGCGATTCGTCGGGCAGGCCGTCGTCCTCGGGACGCGCGCCCGTCTCCCAGCCGGCCCGGTCGATCTCCAGCCCCCGCAGCGCCTTCTGCCACGCCTGCTTGAACGTGCGGCCGATCGCCATCGTCTCGCCCACGGCCTTCATCTGCACGCCCAGCGTGTTGTCCGCCTGCGGGAACTTCTCGAACGCGAAGCGCGGGACCTTGACCACGACGTAGTCGAGCACCGGCTCGAACGAGGCCGGCGTGCTCTTCGTGATCGCGTTCGGGATCTCGTCGAGCGTGTAGCCGACGGCGAGCTTCGCGCCGATCCGCGCGATCGGGAACCCCGTCGCCTTCGACGCGAGGGCCGACGAGCGCGAGACGCGCGGGTTCATCTCGATCACCAGCATCTCGCCGGTCTCCGGGTGCACCGCGAACTGGATGTTGCACCCGCCCGCGTCGACGCCGATCTCGCGGATGATCGCGATCGCGGCATCCCGCATCCGCTGGTACTCGACGTCCGAGAGGGTCTGCGCCGGCGCGACGGTGATCGAGTCGCCCGTGTGCACGCCCATCGGGTCGAAGTTCTCGATCGAGCACACGATGACCACGTTGTCCTTGCGGTCACGCATGACCTCGAGCTCGAACTCCTTCCACCCGATGACGGACCGGTCGATCAGCACCTCGTGGATCGGGGAGAGGTCGAGGCCGCGCTGGACCTTCTCGCGGAACTCCTCCGCATTGTATGCAGTGCCGCCGCCGGTCCCGCCCAGCGTGAACGACGGGCGGATGATCGCCGGATAGCCGACCTCTTCCACGATGCGGAGCGCCTCGTCGAGCGTGCGGGCGAAGCCGCCGTGGGGGACCCGCAGCCCGATGCGCGTCATCGCCTTGGCGAATTCCTCGCGGTCCTCCGCCATGCGGATCGCCCGCGCGTCGGCGCCGATCAGCTCGACGCCGTACTTGTCGAGCACGCCCGCGTCATAGAGCTGGAGCGCCACGTTCAACGCCGTCTGCCCGCCCATGGTCGGGAGCAGCGCGTCGGGGCGCTCCTTCTCGATGATCCGTTCGACCCACTCCGCCGTGATCGGCTCGATGTACGTGCGGTCCGCCAGCCCTGGGTCCGTCATGATGGTGGCCGGGTTGCTGTTCACCAGCACCACCCGGTACCCCTCCTCCTTCAGGGCGCGAACCGCTTGCGTCCCGGAGTAGTCGAACTCGCAAGCCTGTCCGATGATGATCGGGCCGGACCCGATGAGGAGGATGGTCTGGATGTCGTCGCGTCTGGGCACGGTGACTACTCTTGCCCTCCCTTGCGGCTCTCCTTGCGAATCGCGGTCGTGAGGATCAGCACGAGACCGCCCCAGACAGCCCCGGCGACGAGCACGAAGGTCACGATCCCGGAAGTCGTCATGGTCACCCGCATCCGTTGAATGTCATTGCGATTCCAAGAAACTTGGCGCATCGAAAAGGCTTGCGCAAGGACCGGCGGCTGGCGAATATGGGGCCATCATCCAAGGTCGACCTCCGACGTCGGGATACGTCATGCGTGCACCGCGCCCGAACGGACGCCGTCCTCGCTGTTACCCCTGGGGTGCCGTTCACGCCCCGCTCCCCATCTTCGTCGTTGCCGCCGCGGTACTGACCTTCCCGGTCCAGACTCCCGTAGCCGTCGCGCTTCTGATCCTGGCTGCAGGGTACGCAGCGCTCGCCGGCGGGTTGGTCCACGGTCTGGCGGCCACGGCGATCGCGTGGGGCACGCTCGCTCACGAATGGATGCGGCCCGACCGGGCGCCCGACGTCTGGCCGGTCGACGCGGCCGGGCCGATCGCGGTCGGACTCGCCCTGGCGGCGGGAGTCGCGCTCGCCGGGTGGCACCGGCGCCGCCTGCTTCGGGCTCGCGAAGAAGCAGCTTCCGCCAGCGCGGAAAGACACGAGATCCTCGAGCGGATCACCGACGGCTACCTCGCCCTCGACCGCGAGTGGCGCATCGTGGACGTCAACGCCCGGGGCGCGGCCTTCGTCGATCGGCCGCGCGAGGAGCTGATCGGCGCGCATCTCTGGGAGGCGTTCCCCGAGCTGGTGGGCTCGCGGGCGTACACGGAGCTCTACCGCGCGGTCGCCGACGGCGTCCCCGTCCGGTTCGCCACGGAATCGCTCGTCCGGCCAGGTCGACACCTCGAGGTCCAGGCGTATCCGTCGCCGGGCGGGCTGTCCGTCCATTTCCAGGATGTCACGGACCGCAACCGCGCGACGGAGGCGCTGCGCGAGAACCAGGAGCGTTTCCGCGCCCTCATCGAGAACGCGGCGGACATCGTCGCCGTGGTGGACCTGGAGCGGCGGATCCGCTTCATCAGTCCGGCCGTCCGGCGCGTGCTCGGCTATTCGCCCGACCACGTGATCGGCTGGAATCCGATCGATCTCGTGCACCCGGAGGACGTCGCCTCGGCCGATGGGATGTTCGAGACCGTGGTGCTCGCGCCGCGGAAGACCGTCACCGCCGAGCTGCGCTTCCGGCACCGCGACGGCTCGTGGCGGTTCCTCGAGTACTCGCTGCGCAACGCGCTGCACAACCCGTCGATCCGCGGAATCGTGGTCAACGCCCGGGACGTGACGGAGCGTAAGGAAGCGGAATCGGCCGTCCGGGCGAGCGAGGAGCGCTACCGCAGTCTGGTCAACGGGATCCCGATCGGCCTCTTCCGCACCCTCCCGGACGGGACGATCCTGGATGCGAACAACGCGGTGGTCGAGCTCCTCGGCTACCCGGACCGGCAGACGCTCCTGGACGCCGCCACCGCCCAGGCGTTCGCCGATCCGCGGGACGGCGAGCGATTCGTGGAGGCGCTGGCCAGGGACGGCATGGTCCTCGGGTTCGAGACGCGGCTCGTGCGCACGGACGGGACGACCGTGCCGGTCCGCCTCACGGCCCGGGCCGTCCGCGACTCGAACGGCAAGGTCATGTACTTCGATGGCGCCGTGGAAGACATCTCCCAGCGCTACGAGGCGGAGGAGGCCGCCAGGAAGACCCTCGAGCTGTTCCACCTCCTCCAACGCGCCACGAACGACTCCGTCTACGACTGGGACATCGCGGCCGGCACGCTCCACTGGAACGAGGCGACACACGCCGTCTTCGCGTATTCCCCCGAGGACATCTTCCCGGACTTCGACTGGTGGGCCGACCGCCTCCACCCCGACGACCGCGACCGCGTAATGACGGGCCTGCGCGAGGCGATCCAGCGCGGCGACGAAGTCTGGACCGCAGAGTACCGCTTCCTGCGCGGCGACGGCACGTACGCCAGCGTCCTCGACCGCGGGCACATCGTGCGGAACAGCGCCGGCATCGCGATCCGCATGATCGGCTCGATGCTCGACGTGACGGAACGCAAGCGCGCCGAGGACGCCCTGCGGCAGAGCGAGGAGCGCTATCGCACCATCTTCGAGTACGCGGGCGACGGGATCCTCATCTCGGACCAGCAGGGCCGGCTCGTCCAGGTCAACGAGCGCGCCTGCAGGATGACCGGCTTCAGCCGCGAGGAGCTGCTGTCGATGAACATCGCGGACCTCATCGACGGCGACCCCGAGGAAAATGCGGCGTACTACCGGGACCTGGTCCGCCAGATCCGCGGCAGCGGGCATTTCAACTCCGCGGACCGACGCATGAGGCGCAAGAACGGTCCGTCCTTCGAGTACGACGTCAACGCCGTGGCCCTCGAGTCCGGGCTGATCATGTCGATCGTGCGCGACATCTCGGAGCGGGCCCGGGCCGAGGAGGAGCGTCGCCGCCTCGAGGAGCAGCTCCGGCAGGCCCAGAGGATGGAGGCCGTCGGTCGCCTCGCCGGCGGGATCGCCCACGACTTCAACAACCTCCTGACCGCGATCCAGGGGTACGCGGAAGTCCTCCTCGAGGGGAACGGGCTCGACGACGCGAGCCGCGCCGGGCTCGAGCAGATCCGGCAGGCGACGAACCGCGCCGCCAAGCTCACCAACCAACTCCTCGCCTTCAGCCGTCAGCAGGTGCTCCAGCCGAGGATCATCGATCTCAACCGCACCGTCCGCGAGATCGAGGCGATGCTCGTGCGCATCATCGGCGAGGACATCGAGCTGGTCACGGATCTGGCCCCGGACATCGGAGCCGTCCAGGCCGATCCGGGCCAGATCGAGCAGGTGATCGTGAATCTGGTCGTCAACGCCCGGGACGCCATGCCGACGGGCGGCAGGATCACGATCCGGACGTGCAACGCGGAGCTCACCCCCGCCGATGCGAAACGCCACGCCTACGTGGTCCGCACGGGCCACTACGTGAAGCTCACCGTGGCCGACACGGGCGAGGGCATGGAGCCGGAGGTCCAGGCCAGGATCTTCGAGCCGTTCTTCACGACCAAGGAGCGGGGGAAAGGCACCGGGCTCGGGCTCTCGACCGTCTACGGGATCGTCAAGCAGAGCGGCGGCTACATCTGGGTGCAGAGCGAGAAGGGCGTCGGGACGGTGTTCGAGGTCTACCTGCCGCGCGTGGCCGATGCGCAACGGGTGGTGGAGGCGTCGGGCGACGGCCGGCCGGAGCGGCCGACCGAAGCGCCGCGCGGCACCGAGACCGTCCTGCTGGTCGAAGACGAGGAATCCGTCCGGTCCCTGATCCGCAAGATCCTGGAGCAGCGCGGCTATGTGGTCCTCGAGGCAAGGAGCGGCCAGGAGGCCCTCGATCTCTGCGCCACGTACGAGGGGCCGATCGATCTCCTCCTCACGGACGTCGTCATGCCGGAGATGAGCGGCCGCGAGCTGGCGGAACGGCTCCTCCCCACGCGAGCGGAGACCCGCGTCCTCTTCATGTCCGGCTACACCGAGGACGCGGTGGTCCGCCACGGGATCGAGAACACCCGGATCAACTTCCTGGAGAAGCCGTTCTCCCCGGCCGCACTCGCGCGGAAGGTGCGAGAGGTGCTGGACATGCAAAGCGCGCCGGCCTGAGGCCGGCGCGTCGTCTTTCTCGGCCCGGCGCCCGATCGGGCCCCGGGAACTCCGTAGCGGCGTCGAGGACGTGTCCCGACGGGTCCCGGTTATTGACCCTGCTGCTGCCGCGACGCGAGCTCGTTCGGATCCACGATCGGCGGACGAACCGGCTCGTTCATCCCCTCGAACGTCGGCGCCGGCTCGGGCGTGATCACCACCGACGGATTCTCCAGCGGAGCCTTCGTGTATCCACGCGTGTCATTCGTCTCCGGATCGCCGCAGGCCGCAACGCCCACGACCGCAACGAACAGCGCACCCATCACGCCGCCCTTCAGTCTCATCTGCTTCGACCTCCGATTGAGTTTCGCGGGTTCTGGAGGGCCAGGAATATGGGGCAACACTGCCCGGCGCGCCACCCCACTCGCCGGACTCGCATCCGAGATACCCGATAGCCAGCGTATCCAAACCTTGACAATCGGGCAATCGATCTGTCATATACGGCGAACCGGTCCACAATCACTTCATAAGATTCGATCAAGGAGACGATCATGCCCGAGGTGAATCCAAAGGTCATGGCGATGGTGGAGGAGGAGCTCGCCAAGAATCCGAAGGCCAGCACCAAGGAGTTGAAGGAGAAGGCGGAGAAGATCGACAAGAGCATCGCGAAGCTGACGAACCGGGAGTTCCACGCCCGCTACCCGCTCCAGGTCATGCGCAAGCGTGCGCCGGCGCGTCCTCGGGCCGCCGCCGGGGCGCGGCGCCGCCGTGGAAGGGCCGCCGCGGGTCCGGACCGCGATGCGATTCGCGCCGTTCTGCTGGACTTCGGCCGTGCGATCGCCGCCGCGGAGGGGAAGGCGGACGTGGTGGACGTGATCGGCGGCGTCGACAAGTACGTCGAGCGGGTGGTGAAAGCCTCGGGCATGGCGTGAGCTTCGTCGTGCCGACGAAGAGCGCCCGGCCGCGCGGCGATGCGCGCGGCCGGGCGTCGTCTTGTTCGGAGGTGCGGCCCCGGCGCCGCACCGCGTCGCTGCGCGCCGCATGCGCCAGATCCAGGGACCTTTCACGCCCTGGACCAGCGATCGACGCCGCCCCTCGACGGAGGCGGCGCGGCGGGCCGAGAGCGGGCCGCTACGACGAGACCGGGATCACCACCTCACGCTCCATCCTCACGCCGCAGACCGTCCCTTTGTAAGAGAAGTATCCTTCGGCCGGTCTGGACACCTCCAGGTAGTCGTACTCACAGGTCCTGACCTCGCCGTTCGAGTCGCTGAGCGTCACCGCTCCCGTGGTGTACGCCTCCCAGTAGAGAATGCCGTGCGGCCATGTCGCATCCTCGGCCGTGAGATGGGAGATCGACCTCGTGAGCAGCTCGCCGTTCGCCGTGATCACGCTCTCGCCTCGGCTCACGCCGCAATCGTCGAAGCGTGTGAAGATCTCGGTGCTCTCCACGATGATGCCGTTCTCGTGGCTGACCGACCTGTCGAACGTGGCGAGTCGTGTGCCGCCCGCCATGCATTGCGCCACCACGGTGTCGCCGGGACTCACCCCCACGCTGTCCCTGGGGCTCATGCCGGCAGCGCCGGCCCCGACCAACGAGATTCCCACTTCGGTGAGATCGGGAGCCGGTGGCTCCGACGGTCCCGTGTCGCACGCGGTCAGGAGTCCGAACGCCAGCGCTGTGGCAAGTAGCTGGATTCGAATCAGAGTTCGCCTCATGGTTGCTCCTCCTCGGTGGGTGGAAGGTTCAACACACCGGCGGCGCCGCCGAATCGGTCGGGCACGGCCACGAGCCCGGGCGGAACCGTCCAGTCGCCTCCGTCCACGCGAATGTTGACGTGGTAGACGCCGGCGGGCTTGTTCAGCTCGAGTTCCCAGAGGTCGGCGTGGACGGCGGAGCGACGCATGGCAACGACGCTCCAGTCCGTGACATCGCCCTTAAGCTCGACGCGCCTTGCGCCGGAGACGCGCAACCGGAGCAGGTACCGACCCGTCTCGAGGGGGACGACGGCCGCGTCGGGAACGGCGCCGTCCTCGTCGGGCGCGGCGACGGGCGCACGAAGGGGTTCGGGCGGATGGGTCGAACGGAAATCCAGGCGCATGCCGAGCTGGACGAAGCGACCGCCCCGCTGACCGAGGTCCGGTCTCTCCGGGCGTGAGCCGCCCGAGAGGACGATGCCGTATCCCCTCCAGACCCGGACGTCTGTCTCGGCGAATGCCCAGTGAGGCACGCCGTAGCTCTCACCGTCGAACCGCCGGCCTCCCACGACTCTCAGAGCGACCGGACCGAACCGCCGACTGGCGTGGACTTCCCCGTCCGCGTAGCGGCCGTCTCCTCGAGCGGGGCGCAGGTGCGAGCTGTCGGATGCGCCGGGTACGAGGAGTCGGACGGGGTCCACACCCCCGTCGCGCAGCCAGGTCGTCCGGAATTCGAGCCCGACCACCGGCAGGCCGCCCGCGAGAGCGAGGGCCATCGCCTGTGGGGGCCCGTCGCCCACGCCCCGGGTCACGCTCGCCGCTCCGGCCACGCGCACAGGGCCGAAGGAGTTCCCGGCTTCCCAGCGGAGACCGGCCCTGCTGTAGGAACCGTCGCCGAGCCCGAGCTCGGCCAGGAGCTGGAGCGCGACGTCGTTCGCCGTGTCGGAACCGGGCCAGGTGATCGTCGCGCCCAGCTTCGGCTCGCTCGAGCCATCGGCCAGGACCGCCAGCAGCGGCCGGATGACGAACCGGGGGCGGTGCCCGAAGAGACTGGCGAACGGGTTGGGTCGCGCGTAGCTGACACCGCCCTGCCGCCCAGGCAGGGTTCGATCCTGAGCCGCGACCGGATTCGGCGCCACCGTCGCGCTCAGGGCCAACAGCAAGGCTCCCGTCGCAGCGCTCCTCATGACCGGGGACCTCCCGTGGGGCCGTGCACGCGGCCGTGGAGGATCAGCGCCCGAGTCCGGACGGCGGCCGCCCGCGCCGGCGGCACACCGGCCCTCAGGTCACGCTCCACCATGCGCTGGAGCGACGCGAACTCCGCCTCCGAGAGCCGAGCGTCCAGCATGGCCGCGATCAGGTCGACCGACTGTTCGGCGGGGACGCCGCGGAGCGTGAGATAGACCACCCCCGCGAGCCCTGCCGGGAATGCGGCCTGGGACCGGTGGAGCCGTAGCCGCTCCAGGTGCGACGGTGCGACTCCGGCGTCCAGCGCGGCCGCGGCCAGGCTCAGAGCGTCGGGACCGACGTCGTCGCCTAGCGCTTCCCGGGCGATGGCCAGGTCCCGGACCAGCGCGCGTACCGCGGCCACGATCGCGTCGCCTGTGGCCCCCTTGCTCTGCCCCTCGAGCGCCTTCTGCACGAGTGGCTCCGTCGGCAGACCCAGCGCGCTCGCGCTGTCCACGAGCGCCGCGACGGCCGCGGCGGTCGGAGGATCGAGTCGCTGCTGGAGTCGAGCGTCCTGGGCGTTGACTTCCTGTGCCGCCAGCACGCCCGCCAGAATTACGTGCACGCACCCGGTACGGACGAGCGTTCTCACCTTCATCGCCCCACCTGCCGACTGATGAACGCGACGGACGTGGGCCGGCCGAAATCGCTGCGGGCCGACACGCCGGCCGGATCCGCCCGCCATTCCGTGCCGTTCACGAGGAACGCGTACCGGACCGGCCCGGGCCTCACCCGCACGACGACGGACCAGACGCCGTCGCCCGCATAGGCGAGCGGCGTCGCCTGGGGGTCCCAGTCGTTGAAGTCGCCGACGACGCTCACGCTGCGCGCGCCGCCCACGTGCAGGACGAACTGCGCGGGCACGAGCGAGTCCGGGTCGTCCGCGGCCGTCGCGGCCGCCGACAGCCCTGCCTCGGGAGCCGTCGCGCCTCCCACGGCCCCGCGGCCGTGGGCGAACCAGACCGCGCTGGTCAGCACGACGGCGATGCTGGCCGCGGCGAGGGCGATCGCGGGCGTGTTGAGGCGGCTCGCGACCCGCGCTTCTTCCGCCCGCAGCGCCCGCCGGAGGCGTCGGATCGCCTCCGGGCGTGGAACGGGCTCACGCCGCAGCGCGGCGATCCATTCCTCGAGTTCGGGCCCCAGCTCGCTCATGCTCCCTCCTCCCGGAGCATCGCCCGGATCCGGTCGGTGGCGCGCTTGACCCGCATCTTGAGCGCGCTCACGCTCGCCCCCGTGATCATCGACATCTCCTCGTACTTCAGCTGCTCGACGTGCTTGAGCAGGAACGCCTCACGGAGCAACGGCTCGAGCGCGGCGAGCGCCGCTTTCATCCTCGGATCGATGTCGTCGTCGACATCGCCGTCGTCGGGCTCGACCCGTAGCGCCTCCTCCGGGTGCTGCCGGGCCCACCAGCGTTCGAACAGGAGGCGGCGCCGGCGAGCCTTGGCGAGTTGCGACCGGCAGCGATTGAGCAC
>VSDC01000299.1:0-3617 GCA_047459275.1 Gemmatimonadota bacterium | reverse complement strand
TGCGGCAGCTCGCCGGGATGCGCGGCCTCATGGCCAAGCCGCAGAAGAAGCTGACCGGTGGCATCGGCGAGATCATCGAGAGCCCGATCAAGTCGAACTTCC
The DNA here is from genome assembly GCA_047459275.1 of Gemmatimonadota bacterium. GTDB lineage: Bacteria > Gemmatimonadota > Gemmatimonadetes > Longimicrobiales > RSA9 > CALBZE01. The sequence continues at coordinate 3,515 of VSDC01000299.1, read as the reverse complement.
GCGAGGGGCTCACGGTGCTCGAGTACTTCATCTCGACGCACGGTGCGCGGAAGGGTCTCGCGGACACGGCGCTCAAGACGGCCGACGCCGGTTACCTGACCCGTCGCCTGGTCGACGTGGCGCAGGACGTCACGATCACCGAGGAGGACTGCGGGACGGTCCTGGGGATCGAGATGACCGCCCTGAAGGAGGGTGAGGACATCATCGAGCCCTTGAAGGACCGGATCGTGGGGAACGTCGCGCTCGAGGACGTCTACGACCCGATCGACGGCGAGCTGATCGTCAAGGCCGGTGAGCTGATCGACGAGGACGCGGCCGAGGCGATCGAGGACGCGGGCATCCAGGGCGTCAAGATCCGCTCGGTGCTGACCTGCGAGGCCAAGCGCGGGCTGTGCCGGATGTGCTACGGCCGCAACCTGGCGACCATGGAGATGGTCGACATCGGGGAGGCGGTCGGGATCCTGGCTGCCCAGTCGATCGGCGAGCCCGGCACGCAGCTCACGCTGCGGACCTTCCACATCGGCGGCACCGCGGCGCGCATTGCCGCGCAGACGCAGCGGAAGTCGAAGATCGATGGGAAGGTCTCGTTCGAGCGCATCACCTTCGTCGAGACGCCCAACGGCGAACGGATCGTCACGAGCCGCGAGGGCGAGATCGTGATGAAGACGAAGGAGGGCGCCGTTCGCAGCCGCCTCACCGTCCCCTACGGCGCGACCCTGGCCGTCCAGGACGGGCAGGAAGTCGAGGCGGGCGACCTGCTCTTCAGCTGGGATCCTTACTCGGAGCCGATCGTCGCGGACTTCGGCGGCACCGTGAAGTTCATCGACATCGTCGAGGACGAGACGGTGCGCGAAGAGCTCGACGAGTCGACCGGGCGCCGTCAGCTCGTGATCATCGAGGATCGGGACAAGAAGCTGCACCCGATGATCGAGATCCACCAGGACGGCAAGAAGCTGCGCGAGTTCATCATCCCGGTGGGCGCGCAGCTGATCGTCCGGGACGGCGAGACGGTCGAGCCCGGGCAGACGCTCGCCAAGATCAGCCGCGAGGTCTACAAGACCCGCGACATCACGGGCGGTCTGCCGCGGGTGGCGGAGCTCTTCGAGGCGCGCCGTCCCAAGGATCCGGCCGTCATCACGGAGATCGACGGCACGATCCGCTTCGGCGAGATCCGTCGCGGCAAGCGCGAGATCATCGTCGTGCCGGAGCAGGGACCGGAGCGCGTTTACGAAGTCCCGGTCGGGAAGCACCTGCGCGTGCACGAGGGTGACCAGGTCCGCGCCGGCGACCGCCTCAGCGAGGGGCCGGTGAATCCGCACGACATCCTGCGGATCAAGGGTCCCCGTGCGGTGCAGGAGTACCTGCTCAACGAGATCCAGGAGGTCTACCGCCTCCAGGGCGTGAAGATCAACGACAAGCACATCGGTGTCATCGTCCGGCAGATGCTGCAGAAGGTGCGCATCACGGACCCGGGCGACACCGATTATCTCGAGGGCGAGCACGTGGATCGTGTCGAGTTCCGCGAGACGAACCAGAAGATCATCGCCCAGGGCGGCAGGCCTGCCCGCTCGGAGCCTCTGCTCCTCGGGATCACGAAGGCGAGCCTGACCACGCAGTCGTTCATCAGCGCGGCGTCGTTCCAGGAGACGACGCGCGTGCTGACGGACGCGGCGGTGCGGGGTGCCCGCGACGAGCTGGTCGGGCTGAAGGAGAACATCATCATCGGCCACCTGATCCCGGCGGGGACCGGCGTCTACCGGTACCACGACGTCGAGTTCCTCGTCGAGGACCGGGCCGCGGCCGAGGAAGAGGCTGCGGTGGCCGGGGAGGCCGAGGTCGTCGCGGACCTGGCGCGGACCGGGGAGCCGGCCGAGGAAGAGCGGCCCACCCCGGCCGACTGAGCCCGGAGCCGGGCCGGCGCGGCGGGCGCGCTCAGCAGGTGCCCGCCGCGTCGGTCGCGGTTCGAGGAGCTCATCATCGCGCCGCACAACAGCTCACGAGAGGGTCCCCGGGGGCCGCTTCTTGACAAGGTCGGGAGCGGTCCTTAACTTTGTTAGTCTGTTCGGCTGATCGAGCCGGCCGCAGCGGGGGCGCGCTTCCCCCGCGTTTTTTCGGTACGCAGATCGAGAGGCACGACGGAGCGATGCCGACCATCAACCAGCTGGTCCGCAAAGGCCGGAAGAGGGTCATCATGAAGCCCAAGGCGCCCGCGCTGGAGAAGAACCCCTTCAAGCGTGGCGTCTGCACACGTGTGTACACCACCACGCCGAAGAAGCCGAACTCGGCTCTGCGCAAGGTCGCACGCGTTCGTCTTACCAACGGCTACGAAGTGACGGCGTATATTCCGGGCGAGGGGCACAACCTCCAGGAGCACTCGATGGTGCTGATCCGAGGCGGCCGTGTGAAGGACCTTCCCGGTGTGCGTTATCACATCATCCGCGGTGCGCTGGACGCGAGCGGGGTGGCGGATCGGCGCAAGGGTCGGTCCAAGTACGGAGCTAAGAAGCCGAAGTAGCCATGGGTCGACGGAAGCGAGCCATTAAGCGCGAGATACCGCCGGATCCTCAGTACGGATCGACGACGGTCTCCAAGTTCATCAACGTCCTCATGTACGACGGGAAGAAGTCGCTCGCCGAGCGGATCTTCTACGACGCCATGAGGATCGTCGAGGAGAAGTCGGGCCAGCCGGCGATGAACGTCTTCAAGCAGGCGATCAACAACGCGAAGCCGGTCGTGGAGGTCAAGAGCCGGCGAGTCGGCGGCGCGACGTACCAAGTCCCTGTGGAGGTCCGTCCCGAGCGCCGCACTGCGCTGGCGATGCGCTGGCTGATCCAGTTCGCGCGGGAGCGTGGCGAGAAGACGATGGCGGAGCGACTCGCCAACGAGTTGCTCGCGGCGAGCCGCAACGAGGGTGCGGCGATCAAGAAGAAGGAAGACACGCATCGGATGGCCGAGGCCAACAAGGCCTTCGCACACTACCGGTGGTGAGAACGGGCGAGGGCAGGTGCGGGAGCGGACGTGAGAGCGGGTCTCTCGCGTGCGTCCTCGTGTCGGCGCCCGCCTTCGACGGTTAGAGAATATGCCAAGGAAGACGCCACTACCGAAGCTGCGCAATATCGGCATCATGGCCCACATCGATGCCGGTAAGACGACGACGACGGAGCGCATCCTGTACTACACGGGTCGCATCCATCGCATCGGGGAGACGCACGACGGCTCCGCCACGATGGACTGGATGGAGCAGGAGCAGGAGCGCGGCATCACCATCACGTCGGCGGCGACGACCGCGTACTGGAACCGCTTCGGTGAAGAGTACCGGATCAACATCATCGACACGCCCGGCCACGTCGACTTCACGGTCGAGGTCGAGCGGAGCCTCCGCGTTCTGGACGGGGCCATCGCGGTGTTCTGCGCGGTCGGTGGTGTCGAGCCGCAGTCCGAGACGGTGTGGCGTCAGGCGGACCGCTACGGCGTGCCGCGCATCGCGTTCGTCAACAAGATGGACCGCGTGGGCG
>VSDC01000298.1:0-3648 GCA_047459275.1 Gemmatimonadota bacterium | reverse complement strand
CCCCACCTCACTTACACTCAAACCAACTCTCCCCCACCCCGATCTCCACCACCAACGGCACATCCAACCTGAACGCGTTCTCCATCTTCTCCCGGACCAGCTCCCGCATTTCGTCCAGCTCATCCCGCGGCACCTCGAAGACCAGCTCGTCGTGGACCTGGAGCAGCATGCGCGTCCTCGCCCGACTCGCCTCCAGGGCACTGTGGATGTCGATCATCGCGAGCTTGATGATGTCCGCCGCCGTCCCCTGGACCGGCGCGTTCGTCGCCGCCCGCTCGCCGAACTGACGCACGCTGAAATTGTCGCTGTGGATCTCGGGGATGTAACGACGTCGCCCACTCAGCGTCTCCACGTAGCCGTGCTCCCGCGCGTGCTCGATCTGCTCGTCGAGGTAGCGGCGCACCCCGGGGAACCGCTTGAAGTAGGCGTCGATGAACTGCCGCGCCTCGGTCACCGACGTGCCGAGCTGCCGGGACAGCGCGAACGGGCCGATCCCGTAGATCGTCGCGAAGTTGATCGTCTTCGCGGCCGCGCGCATCTGCGGCGTCACCTCGTCCGGCAGCACGTCGAAGACCAGCGCCGCCGTCTGGCGATGGATGTCCACGCCGCGGCGGAACGCCTCGACGAACGCCGGGTCCCCGGAGAGGTGCGCCAGGATCCGCAGCTCGATCTGCGAGTAGTCGGCGGCCATGAAGACGTGCCCGTCGGCCGGGACGAATCCCTTCCGGATCTCCGCGCCGATCTCCGTCCGGATCGGGATGTTCTGCAGGTTGGGATCCGCCGACGAGAGGCGGCCCGTCGCCGCGACCGTCTGGTTGAAGTTCGTGTGCAGGCGCCCGGTCTCTGGGTTGACCAGCTTCGGCAGCGCGTCGACGTAGGTGCCCTTCAGCTTGTCCAACTGCCGATACTCCAGCAGCAGCCTCGGGAATTCGTGCCCCTGCGCCGCCAGCTCCTCGAGGACGCTCGCGTCGGTCGAGGGTCCCGTCTTGGTCTTCTTGATCACGGGCAACCCGAGGCGCTCGAACATCACCTCACGCAGCTGCGGCGTCGAGGCGATGTTGAACTCCCCGCCGGCCACCTTGTAGATCTCCTCGCGGATGAGCCCGAGGTCTCGCTCGAGCTTCCGGCCGAGGTCGTGGAAGAACGCCTCGTCGATCCGGATCCCCGCCCACTCCATGTCGGCCAGGACGCGGACGAGCGGCATCTCGATCTTCTCGAACAGGTCGTCCAGCGCGTAGCGTTCGAGGTCCGCGCGGAACAGCTCGCGCAAACGCAGCGTGACGTCGACGTCCTCGCACGCGTACTCGACAACCCGCTCGATCGGCACCTCCGCGATCGATACTTGATCCTTCCCCTTGCCGCACAGCTCTTCGTACGTGATCGTGCGGTGGTCGAGGAACTGGAGCGCGAGGGCGTCCAGCCCGTACTCACGCCGGCCGGGATCGAGCACGTACGCCGCGATCATCGTGTCGAACGCGACGCCCCGCAGCTCGACCCCCGCCCGCCGCAGCACCAGCAGGTCGTACTTCAGGTTCTGACCGATCTTGCGGATCTCCGGGTCCTGGAGCACCTCCACCAGCGGCAGCATCTCCGGCGATGTGAGCGGGGGCAGGTTCGGTGGCGCCCCGCCCTCGCTCGCGCCCAGCAGGTCCGGCGCGGCCCCATCCCCCGCAGCGCCCAACCCCGGCGACGACGGCGGCTTGTGTCCAAACGGGAGGTAGTACGCCTCCCCCGGCTCGATCGCCAGGCTGATCCCGACCAGGTCCGCCCGCATCGGGTTCATGCTCGTCGACTCGGTGTCGACGCACACCTCTCCCGCTGCCCGGATCCGTTCGACCAGCGCCGCGACCTCCTCTGGCGTGGTGACCAGGTGGTAGCTAGCCCGCTCGCGCACCACGTCTTCCACGGGCGACGCCAGGTCCCGCACCAGCGAGTGGAACTCCAGCTCCGTGAAGACCTGGCGCAGCGCATCCCGATCCGGCTCCTTGATCCGCAGCGCGTCCAGATCCAGGTCGATCGGCAAGTCCGTGTTGATCGTGACCAGCCGCTTGGACAGCTCCACCGCATCCCGGTGCTCGATCAGCGCCTCACGGGCTCGCTTCGCCGAGATCTCGTCGACGTGCGCCAGGATCTCCTCGACCGGTCCGTACTGTTCGATGAGCTGGACCGCCGTCTTCGGCCCGATCCCCTTGGCGCCCGGAATGTTGTCCGAAGAATCGCCGATCAGCGCGAGATAGTCCGTCACCCGCTCCGGCGGCACGCCCAGCCGCTCCGAGGCGTTGCGCGTGTCTACCCACTCCTCCTCGATCCCGGACGGCCCGCCCCGACCCGGGTTCAGGAGGCAGATCCCCGGACGGATCAACTGATAGAAATCCTTGTCGCCCGACACGATGACCGCCTCGAGGCCCGCGGCCGCGGCCTTCTCCGCGAGCGTGCCGATCACGTCGTCCGCTTCGTGGTCCGGCAGCCGCAGGATCGGGATCCGAAATGCGTGCAGGAGCTGCTCGATTCGCGGAAGCGACGCCTTCAGCTCGTCGGGCATCTTCTCCCGCGTCGCCTTGTAATCCGGGTAGAGCTGCTCGCGCTGGCTCGTCCCGGCGTCCATGACCACGCCCAGGTAGTCCGGCTCGTACTCCTGGAGGATCTTCTGCAGGAACTTCGTCACGCCCCACGCCGCGGACGTGTTCTCCCCGCGCGAGGTCGTGAGGGGCCGACTGATCATCGCGAAGAACGAACGATAGATCAGCGCGTACCCGTCGATCAGGAACAGGCGCGGCCGCTTCTTCTCGGGCTTCTCGACCATCCGGTCTCCTTCGTATGGGATTCGCGTCCGGAACTAATACCCCTCCCGGCCGCTTCCGTGCAATGAAGTGAAGACGCCCCGCCAGCTCCTTCGCTGGCGGGGCGCTTCGGCCCGGCATTCAATGGCCCGAGGTCCTCAAACGCGGGTTACGTTGGCCGCCTGGAGGCCTTTCTCGGTCTGCCGAATCTCGAACTCTACCTCCTCGCCTTCGGCGAGCGTCTTGAACCCCTCCATCGAGATCGCGGAGAAGTGCACGAACACGTCCTCGCCGTCGGCCTGTTCAATGAAGCCATAACCCTTGGCGTCATTGAACCACTTGACCTTACCTCTGGCCATTGAAGCAGTCCTCCTACAAAGAGGTTGAAGCAGGTACTACTGCCCAGCGTTGCCCAAGCTAAAAACCGTGGAACTGTGATGTCAAGGAAAAACTTTGTTTCCTAGGTCGTGCGCTGAGCGGCCGTGTGAAGTGCGCGGTCGGACGCTCAATGATCGGGCCAGTGGAGGGACGGTCAGAGTCACGCCAGCGGCGTCGCGGCCGCCAGCGCGATGAGCCCCGCGGCGGGCGCGAGCCAGAGGTTGTCGTCGAAGGGGACCGGGATCAGCTCGAGCGCGGTGACGACGACGGCGACGGCCACGGCCGGGGCGATCCCGATCCCGGGCATCGCCCATGCGATCGCGAAAGCGGTCGCCAGGCAGGCCAGCGAGCCCTCGAGACTCTTCCCGGAACGCACCCGATGGCGGCCGAAGAACTGGCCGACGACCGCGGCAGCGGCGTCGGAGACGCCGCCCACGGCGATGCCGATGGCCGCGTACGGGTTCGGCAGGAGGATCGTCGCGATGGCGAA
>VSDC01000297.1:0-3665 GCA_047459275.1 Gemmatimonadota bacterium | reverse complement strand
GCTACACCATCCGGATCGAATCGATGTACGCCTCGAGCGGCGATCCCTCCAAGAACACGACGGGGCCCTACCGCTTCGCGCTGCTGCGCTGGTAGCGCGCGACCCGGAGGCTCGACGGTCGAGCGTCTCCGTGTCGGGTCGCCGGTTCGGATGGCTCAGGCAGGGGCATCCCCGGAAGGGGGCGCCCCCTGTCACGCTCCTGTCACTCGTCGATCGTCCTCGATACCACGAACGGGCTCTGGCCGGGGGCATCGTACCGGATCTCCACCCGATCCCCGGGACGATACTGAAGCACCCCGTCCCCGGGCGTGGCATCGGCCTGGACCGCCAGGAGCGGTAACGAGAAGTAGTTCGTCGAGGAACTCCCATCAGTACCTGCCAATCAGACCGAGGCCCGGTGGTTCGTCGTGCCGAGCACCGATCGCTACACCATCCGGATCGAATCGATGTACGCCTCGAGCGGCGATCCCTCCAAGAACACGACGGGGCCCTACCGCTTCGCGCTGCTGCGCTGGTAGCGCGCGACCCGGAGGCTCGACGGTCGAGCGTCTCCGTGTCGGGTCGCCGGTTCGGATGGCTCAGGCAGGGGCATCCCCGGAAGGGGGCGCCCCCTGTCACGCTCCTGTCACTCGTCGATCGTCCTCGATACCACGAACGGGCTCTGGCCGGGGGCATCGTACCGGATCTCCACCCGATCCCCGGGACGATACTGAAGCACCCCGTCCCCGGGCGTGGCATCGGCCTGGACCGCCAGGAGCGGTAACGAGAAGTAGTTCGTCGAGGAACTCCCATCAGAGGCGACCCGGTCTCGCAGGTCGTCGATATCCGCTCCCTCGGCCAAGGCGATGACGAACTCATCGCATACGTAGTGGACAACGCGGTCAGCGTCGTAGTTCCTGCTACAGGTCGAGGGGCGAAGGGCCAGCGTTTCGACATCGCCATCATCGCGGTCGACGCGGAGCTGGACCTCGAGCCGGTGGTGCGGCTCCAGCTTCAACGTTGGATCGGCAGGTGTGGCTCTGACGCGGACGATCCTTCCCCTGCTGAGATGAGGGGTATAGAGCACCAGCTCCTTCAGTTCGAGCGGTCCCAAGCTGGTGGTGAGGTCTTCTACGGGCGTGGGCTCGGTCGACCCCTCACAGCCGGCGAGGAGGGCGATCGAGAGCGGGGCGATCAGCGATGCGATCGATCTCCTGTTCGAAATGGCGATTCTCATGGCCGCCTACCTCCAGAACGGAAATCGTCGACACCCCCCCGATCATTCAACGCGCAGCCGCGGACGAATCTCTACATAGTATAGGTGCCCCCGGATCGCGATGGGCCTGGCCGACGGAATCGAGGCGGCCAACGTCGTCGGCCGCCCCGAGACCTGAGACCCAAGACCTGACACCTAGCACTTAACCACCCCCACCGCGCTCACCCCTAATTCCGCCCACCATCCGTCGCACCTCGATCCGCCGCGCCCGCACCACTCGCATGCACCTGTACCAGCTCCAGCAGCGTGCGGACCGCCGCCTCGAGCTGCGGGTCGCGCCCGCGGCTCACGAGCTCGTAGGCGTTCCAGACCGGCACGTCCACCTCGGTCTGCCAGTTCTCGAGGTAGCGGCCCGAGTCCGCATCCTTCACGCCCATCCCGGGGACGCCCCAGCGGACCCCGTTCTGCAACACCTCCCACCCGGCGAAGGTACAGGTCCCCGGCACCGCCTGACCGACCAGCGGACCGATCCCGAGGTGCTGGTACGCCCACGAGAAGCAGTGACCGTCGCTGTAGGCGGCCTCGTTCGTGATCGTCACGCTCGGCTTCGTCCACCGGAAGTTCGGTTCGAAGCCGGTGCTCCGCGTGTCCGTCGTGTAGTCGAAGAACTTCTTCCCGCTCAGGAACATGGCCAGGTCGGCCACCAGGTCGCCGCCGCCGTTCCACCGGACGTCGACGACCAGCCCCTCGCGGTGCGGGAACTTCCCCATGACCTCCTCGAAGGTGTTCCGGTACGCGCCGTCGTTCATCCCGGGGACGTGGATGTACCCGAGCCGCCCGCCGCTCAGCCGGTCCACCTCCTCCTCGTTGCGCTTCACCCACCGCGCGTAGAGGAGCCGGTTCTCCTCCGCCGGCGTGATCGGCTTGACCACGATCTGCCGGTCGGTCTTCGCTCCGGGGTCGCGCACCGTGAGGAGCACGTTCTTCCCGGCCTTCCGGTTGAGGAGCACGGCGAAATCCATGTCCGGCGCGATCTCGACGCCGTCGATCGCCATGATGATCGCGCCCGGCCTGACGTTCATCCCGGGGCGGTCGAGGGGCCCGCCTTCTATCACCTCGACGACCTTCACGCCCGGGCCGCTGTACGCGTAGTCGTAGAAGATCCCGAGCGACGCCGTCTGGTCCCCGTCTTCGGCGGACGACGTGTAGCGCGCGCCGCTGTGGCTCACGTTCAGCTCGCCCAGCATCTCGCTGAGCAGCTCGGCGTACTCGTGGCCGTTGCTCACGCCGGAGAGGTACCGCCGGTACTCGCGCCCGAGCGCCTCCCAGTCGGCGCCGTGGTAACCCTCCGTGTAGAAGGTGTCGCGGGTGCGGCGCCAGACCCGGTCGAAGAGCGCCTCGCGCTCCGCGTCCTCGTCCACGACCATCTCGCCGCGGATGTTGATCCGCTCGCGCTTCCCGCTCGACGGATCCACGAGGGACATCCCGCCGTCGGCGACGAGGAAGATCTTCTTCTGCTCCGCGTCCCACGTCATGCTCGCGCTGTTCGCGTCCAGCGCGAGGACCATCTTCGTCTCCTTGGTGCGCAGCTTCGTGGACCAGAGGTTGTACCCCTTCTCGAAGCGCGCCAGGTAGTAGAGCGTCTCGCCATCGGCGCTGAGGAGCGCGCCGCCCATGCTCGAGGAGTGGATCGTGAGACGGGCCTTGCGCTCGCGGGCGCGGTCGAGCTCGAGCGTGACCGGCTCGGGGGCCGCCTTGGTCGCCGTGTTCTTGTCCGAGCCCTTCGAGTCTTTGTTCTCCGACATCTTCTTCTCGGCTTCCTTCACGAGCTCGAGCTCTTCCTCCGTCAGCCGGAAGCGGTCCCACGCCTCGGCGGTGAAGAACATGGCGTAGGCGTCCCACTGATTCCCGCCCGACATGGCCATGGCGCGCATGCCGTCGCGGTTGCTGAGCCAGAGCATCGCCTTTCCGCCGAGGACCCAGATCGGCGAGCGGTCGTTGAACCCGCTCTGCGTAAGGTTGATGGCCGGCTCACCCCCCGCCGCCTTGACCAGCCCCACCTCGCCCGGGGCGATCCCGGGGACGCGGTAGTTGAAGAGGATCCACTTCCCGTCCGGGCTCCACTCGAAGTACTGGGTCGGCCCGGTCCCGAAGATCTCCTTCTCGGTCAGGAGCGTGCGCGTCCGTCCGGTCGCCAGCTCCCGGACCCGGAGGTTGGTGTAGTCCTCGATGTACGCCAGCTCCTTACCGTCCGGCGAGAACTTCGGCTGGAAGTTCTGGTGCTCGTTGACGACGAGCGGCGTTTCCTGGACGAGCGTCGACGCGAAGAAGTACGGCTCCTCCTCGCGGACCCGCTTCGCCTGGTAGATCCCCCACCGGCCGTCCCGCTCCGAGGCGTAGGCCAGCGTCTTCCCGTCGGGCGAGAAGACGACGCCGGTCTCGATCTCGGGCGTGCGCGTGATCTGCTTCG
>VSDC01000013.1:0-16442 GCA_047459275.1 Gemmatimonadota bacterium | reverse complement strand
AGCGCGAAGAGAATCGTCTCCTCCTTCCTCGCGTCTTTCACCGTGGTCTCCACGATCACTCGCTTGACCACGCCGTCCGGGTCGTTCACTACGATCTCGAAATCCAGCCCCTGCTCCGGCGACTTGATCCGCGTACGCACCCGAGGGCCGGGGTCCTGCTCCCGCCTTCCGGGGTTCCGGAACAGCGTCTTCGTCGACTGCCGACCACTCTCCAGGTGTCGCGTCACCTTGATCATCTGGAGCCAGTCCGGCTGGTAGCTGATGTCGTAGTCGTATCCCCGCTGGTCCGTCCCTTTCGATTCCCGATTGTGGCGTGCCATCCGCGCCTCCACGGTGACTTTTCCTGGACGTCATCGTCGCGAGGTTCAATACTTTCCCCCGCACTCGGGCTTGTCAAGCAACCTATGTCACACCAACGCGCAAGCGAGTACGGATCTTGCAAAGCGCGCTCGCCCGGTCCACGTCGCCTCGCCGCGGGCGGACGACCATGCAGGCACGCCCCTCCTCGCCCACGACCAGGCCGCGCCAATGACGCTCGATGATTCGTTGGCAGTCCCGTGTACGCACCTCTTGACTAGCGTCCCGGCACATGCTACTATTTCGCATTATCCACGATATGTGTACCTTCCAAACCACGGAGGCGGGAGCGCCTCGCCGCCCCTATCCGGTCTGTTGCATCCCGATCCCTTCACGTGAAATGATCGACCCCTGGGCAGCGTCGCGATCTCGCCTGTCGTCACCAATCTTCGTTCCTACGGAGTGATTCGTGGACATCGCCGAACTCAAGAGCAAGTCGGTTGCGGAGCTTCACGAGCTCGCCGAGCAGCTCAACATCACCAATTACTCGGGGCTCCGCAAACAGGATCTGATCTTCCGCATCGAGCAGAACCTGCTCGACAGTGATGTAGTCCTCCGGGGCGAGGGCGTGCTGGAAGTCCTGCCCGAAGGGTACGGCTTCCTGCGCTCTCAGGACTGGAACTATCTGTACGGCCCCGACGACATCTACGTCAGCCCTTCCCAGATCAAGCGATTCGACCTGCGCACCGGCGACACGGTGATGGGGCAGGTCCGGCCGCCGAAGGAGGGCGAACGGTATCTGGCGCTGCTCAAGGTCGAGTCGGTCAACGGCGACGACCCCGAGAAGGCCAAGCACCGGATCGCCTTCGACAACCTGCGGCCGCGCTATCCCGAGGAGCGGATCAGGCTGGAGAACAAGGCAGGCGACCTGTCGATGCGGCTCATGGACCTGATCTCGCCGATCGGGAAAGGGCAGCGCGGGCTGATCGTCTCACCGCCGAAGGCCGGTAAGACGATCCTGATGCAGAAGATCGCCAACTCCATCCTCGAGAACCACCCCGAGATCCACCTCATCGTCCTCCTCATCGACGAACGCCCCGAAGAGGTCACGGACATGGAGGAGAACGTGGCGGCGGAGGTCATCTCGTCGACCTTCGACGAGCCGGCCGACCGCCACACGCAGGTGGCCGAGATGGTGATCGAGAAGGCGAAGCGCCTGGTCGAGCACGGCCGCGACGTGGTCATCCTGCTGGACTCGATCACGCGCCTCGCCCGCGCGTACAACGTCACGGTCCCGCATTCCGGGAAGATCCTCTCCGGCGGCGTGGACGCGCACGCGCTCCACAAGCCGAAGCGGTTCTTCGGCGCCGCGCGCAACATCGATGGCGGCGGCTCGCTCACCATCATCGCGACGGCGCTGATCGAGACCGGCTCGCGCATGGACGAGGTGATCTTCGAGGAGTTCAAGGGGACCGGCAACATGGAGGTCGTCCTCGACCGCCACATTGCCGACAAGCGCATCTTCCCGGCGATCGACATCAATCGCTCGGGCACGCGGCGCGAGGAGCTGCTCCTCGAGGAGAGCGAGCTCAACCGCGTCTACCTGCTCCGGAACTTCCTCTCGGACATGCCGCCCGCCGAAGCGCTGGAGTTCCTCCTGGACCGCATGCGGCGGACGAAGACCAACAAGGAGTTCCTGGACAGCATGGCCCGCGGCTGAGCTGTCCCGAAATTCGGGTCCAATGCGAACGCCCCGGCACCTGCCGGGGCGTTCGTTCTTTCCAGGGCCGATGTTCCCCGCCGCGTCTGCCCTCCCGGGCCAATCCACTCGATCCGCCCGAAGAAGTCACCGATCCCTGTCGCCGGACGGCGCGAGGCGTCCACGCACCAGGAGGTCGCACGTCGCCTGCTGCGGCAGGGACGGAGCTCGCGGCATGCTCAGGATGAGCGCGGGCTCGTGCGTGTCGTCCGGGATGTGCAGTACCAGGTGCCCTGGATCGAGGGGAGGCGCATAGGTGCGCGCACGCCCCGTCGCATCGATGGCGTACGTCTTTCCGGGCGCCGTCCATTCGCCAAGCCGGCGCCCGTACTCGATCCATTCGGCGATGGGATCCGAATCCTCCATCGCCACGCGAGGGAGCACCTCGGTCTCGAAGTGACGCCGCGCCTCCTCGTACACCCGGGGATTGCGCTCCTTGAGGAGTCGCAGCCGCTCCCGGAAGAACGGGCGCGGGTCCTCGACCCCGGCCCGATCGAGCGCGGCCTCGAGGCGGGCGTCCGCACGTGCACGATCCGTCTGCATACCCGGGAGTTTCGCGCCGCCACCCCTGCCCGTCAAGCGAGGGCTGGACGCGAAGGCGCCGTCGCACATCGCCGAACGATCCGCGCGGGCGCCCAACCGCTGGCGCGCGCCTCCGGGCCACCCGCGCGGGCGCCAAACCACCCTCGCGCCGGGTCGGTCCCCGTCTTGCACAGATCCCCTCCCGGTCCCGCGGACCAGTCCACACGGATCACATACGCCAAGGAGGAGTGAATGTACCTGCGGATCGATCGCCTGCAGACGGAGCTCCCGAGAGCGGAGGAACCCGACCCCAATGCCGCGGCCGCCGTACAGGAACTGCTCGGCGGCCGCTTTGGCGAGATGTCCACGCTGATGAACTACACCTATCAGTCCTTCAACTTCCGGGGTCGCAAGAAGCTCAAGCCGTATTACGACCTGATCGCCAACATCGCGACGGAGGAGCTCGGCCACATCGAGCTCGTCAGCGCCACGGTCAACATGCTCCTCGAGGGGTCGACCAGCACGAGGGCGCCTGACCAGAAGCCGCTCGGGGCCGCGAAGGACTACCGCAACTCCTACCACTTCCTCGCCACGGCGCGGACGACGCTGGTCGGGGACTCCATGGGACAGGCCTGGCGCGGCGACTACGTCTTCAACAGCGGCAACCTCATCCTCGACCTGCTCCACAACTTCTTCCTCGAGTGCGGCGCCCGCACCTTCAAGGCCCGGGTCTACGAGATGACCGACAACCCGGTCGCGCGGGAGATGCTGGGATACCTCCTCGTGCGGGGCGGCGTCCATGCCATGGCGTACGCCAAGGCGCTCGAGACTCTGACCGGCGTGCAGGTGACCAAGCTCCTGCCGATCCCGAAGATCGACAACCGCGAGTTCCCGGAGACGCGGAAGTACGAGGACAACGGCATTCACCGCGTCCTCTACCGCTTCAGCCCCGACGACTACCGCGACATGGCGATGATCTGGAACGGACCGTACCCCGACGGCACGGGCGACATGGAGGTCGTGGACGGCCCGCCTCCCGGCGGCGAGATGTACGACCTCGAGCCCGTCCCGGAGGAGTTCGCGCCGGAGTGGGACATGGAGATGCTCACGGAGATCGCCGATCGTCTTCGCAAGGCGGCGTGATCGCGCCGCGGCGGCGGAGGCCGAGCGGGCTTGGAACGCCTGGCTCGCCGGGCGGTCCCCGCAAGAGGTATCCGCATGAGGGCGCGATGCCGGCGCCCTCATGCGCGATTACCGATGGCCGTGCCGCTTCAGCCACCCGAAAGGAACCGCACGACCTCCTCGACGAATTGCGCCCGGCCGCGCTCCGGGCGGTCGAGATGCACGAAGTGGGTAGCGCCGGGGATCGTCACCGTGCGGACTCGTGCCGCGCTCGTCAGGTGGGAGCTCAGCACCTCGGCGTCCTCCGGGCGCGACCAGAAGTCCGACCCGGAGCGGATGACCAGCGTCGCTGCGGTGATCGACGAGGCGTCCCACAAGCGACGTCCCGACGCGAGGTAGTAGCTGTCCTCCATCGCGCCGCTGGGCGCGCGGAAGCTGGCCGGCTCGCGCGTGTGGCTCGTCGGATCGCTCGCGAGGGCCGCCTCCGCGTACGCCTCCGCCACGCGCGGATCCCGCCACTGGGCCTTGTCCTCGAACGGAATGCTGGCGTCCCACGCGCCGAACAGCGATTCCGCCGTACTGAGCCGGTAGGCGCCGTACGCCCGGTTGAACCGCCCGGGGATCTCGGGATCCTCGAGGGAGGAGCCGGGACCGATCTGGTCGTGCCGGTCGCTGCCGCCGTAGAGCGTGTTGTAGAGGACGAGGTGACTGACGTTCTCGGGATACAGCGAAGCGTAGTGGCCGGCCCAGTGACCGCCGGTCGCCCAGCCGAGCAGCGCGACGGATGCGACGCCCTCCCGCTCCATGATCCACGTCACGGCCGCGTGGATGTCGCGCACGGCCTTGTAGGACCGCACGAGCGGCGGATGCGCTTCCGGCGGACCGTCCATCTCGGGTGGCCGCGTAGATCCGCCGTACCCGCGCACGTCCAGCAGATAGACCGCGAAGCCGGCGCTCGCCAGGTCGGCCGCCAGCGAGTAGCCCGGAACCGGCAGGTCGAACGAAGCGACCGACGGGACGCGTGCGCCGTGCAGGAGCAGAACGGGAGGCAGCGACATCTGACGAGCCTCGTCGTCGCGTACCTCCCGCACGAACAGCGTGATCCCCGGCTCACCGGCGATGCGGTGATCGACTCGCCGTGGGCCCTGCGCCCGGGCCGGGGATGCCGTGGTCCACGTCGCAGCGGCTACGGCGAGGAGTGCCGCGCCCAGGTGCGTCCAGTGCTTCGACCATCGCCTCGAGATCTCGGACCGCCTCCGCATCAGCGACGATACCGAACGTCGATCCCGGTGGTTACTCCGCCGCCGCCCGTTGGGCCGGCGCGGCGCGCTCAGACGTCGAGGTTCCGCACGTACTTCGCGTTCTCCTCGATGAAGCGCCGACGCGGCTCGACTTCGTCGCCCATGAGCGTCTGGAAGATCTGGTCGGCCAGGACGGCGTCGTCGAGCGTCACCTTCATGATCGTCCGCGTCTCGGGGTCCATCGTGGTCTTCCAGAGCTGCTCGGGGTTCATCTCACCGAGACCCTTGTAGCGCTGGACCACGATGTTGCGGTCGCCCTTCCCGTTCGCGTTGAGACGCTGGATGATCTGGTCGCGCTCCTCGTCGGTGTACGCGTAGTACTCCTCCTTGCCCCGCGCGACCCGGTACAGCGGCGGCTGCGCGATGTAGACCATCCCCTCCTCGATGAGCTGCCGCATGTGGCGGAAGAAGAAGGTGAGGAGGAGCGTGCGGATGTGGGCGCCGTCCACGTCCGCGTCGGTCATGATGATGATCTTGTGGTACCGCGCGTTCTGGATGTTGAACTCGTCCTCGCCGATCCCGGTCCCGATCGCGGCGATGATGGTCCGGATCTCCTCGTTGGAGAGGATCTTGTCCATCCGGGCCTTCTCGACGTTGAGGATCTTGCCGCGCAGCGGCAGGATCGCCTGGAACGAACGGTTGCGCCCCTGCTTGGCCGAGCCGCCCGCCGAGTCGCCCTCGACCAGGTAGATCTCGCATGCGGCGGGATCGGTGATCGAGCAGTCCGCCAGCTTCCCCGGAAGGATGCTCCCCTCGAGCGCGCTCTTCCGGCGCGTCAGGTCCCGGGCCTTGCGGGCGGCGATCCGCGCACGCGCCGCCTGGATCGCCTTCTCGATGATCGCCCTGGCGACCGACGGGTTCTCCTCCAGGTACGTCGAGAGCTTCTCGTAGACGACCTGCTGGACCGCGCTCTGGACCTCCGAGTTCCCCAGCTTCGTCTTGGTCTGCCCCTCGAACTGCGGCTCGCGGACCTTGACCGAGAGGACGCACGTCAGCCCCTCGCGCACGTCGTCGCCCGAGAGCGAGTCCAGCTCCTTCTTGAGCAGATTGTTCTTGCGCGCGTACTCGTTCAGCGTCCGCGTGAGCGCGGCCTTGAAGCCCGTGAGGTGCGTGCCGCCCTCGTGCGTGTTGATGTTGTTGACGAAGGTGAACGTGTTCTCGTTGTACCCTTCGTCGTACTGGATCGCGACCTCGATCTCCGCTTCCTCGCGGCTCGCCTCGATGTAGATCGGCTTCGGGTGCAGTGGCTTGCGCGAACCGCGCAGGAACTCGACGAACTCGATGATCCCGCCCTTGTACCGGTACTCCTCGCGCCGCGGCTCCTTGCCGTCTTCCGTGCGCTCGTCGGTCAGCGTGATCAGGAGTCCCTTGTTGAGGAAAGCCAGCTCGCGCAGCCGGGTGGAGAGCGTTTCGAAGTTGTACGTGCGCTCCGTGAAGATCTCCGGGTCGGGCTTGAACGAGACCGTCGTGCCCGTCCCCTTCGCCTTGCCGATGACCGTGAGCTCGGTGACCTTGTTGCCTCGCGAGTAGCGCTGGTGGTAGACCTTCCCGTCGCGGCGGACCTCGACCTCGAGCCACTCCGAAAGGGCGTTCACCACGCTCACACCCACGCCGTGCAGCCCCCCCGAGACCTTGTACGACGTCTTGTCGAACTTGCCGCCGGCGTGGAGCATGGTCATGGCGACCTCGACGCCCGGGATCTTCTCCTCCGGATGCGGGTCCACCGGGATCCCGCGGCCGTCGTCGATCACCGTGATGGAGTTGTCGGGGCGAATGATCACGTCGATCCGCGTGCAGAACCCGGCGAGGGCTTCATCGACGGAGTTGTCCACCACCTCGTAGACCAGGTGGTGCAGCCCGCGGACCCCCGTGGAGCCGATGTACATCCCAGGCCGCTTCCGCACGGCCTCCAGCCCCTTCAGGACCTGGATCTGACCTGCGGAGTAGTCGTTGTGGTTCGGCTGCCTCTTCGCCATCGTGCAATTGCTCTGGTATTCGGGAAATTTCGATGATTCTTACTACCCCGAATCGGCGCGCAAGGTGCCCCGATACCCCAAAGATTTCCTAGACGGGGCGCGGCTTCCGAAACGCTCCTCGCTCCCGCCTGGCCGCTCGTGGAATCTAACGAATTCCCACCCGCGCCGCACCCGCTACGAGCCGCCCGGGCCGGGCGCGTCCTCGTCCATGAGGAACCGGATCCTCTTGATGCGACCCCGTTCCCGGTCCTGGTTCAGGCGCTGCAGGATCTCGCCCTCCATCATCTTGAGCTCCATGAGCCACGCGCTCGAGCGGACCGCGACGAAAAGGGTCCCGCGCGAAACGCGCAGGGGCCTCGTGACGGCGGCGATCCGGTCGCCGACCCGCTCGGCCCACTCGGGCACGACGGCCGCCTCCTCGAGCCGCTCCGCGATTCCGGAACGCTGTAGGAAGCGCTCGAGCGCCACGACGACGGGTGTCGGCCCCTCGTGCCTCCGACTCATGTGAACACTTCTCCCTTGGCGATGCGCCACCGCGGCAGCGTGCCCTGCCGCGGCTCCAGGTCGGACGCCTTCGGCGCCGTCAGGATCGCCTGCCCGTGTCCCTCGGCCTCGAGGAGCTCGAGGATGCGGCGGGACCGGCCGGGATCCAGCTCGGCGAAGATGTCGTCCAGCAGGACGATCGGGTCCCGTCCGCGGGACTGGCGGATCGTCTCGGCCTCGACCATCCGCAAGGCGATCGCGGCCGTGCGTTGCTGCCCACCGGAGCCGAAATCGCGCAGGTCCGCCTCCCCACCCAGCGTCTGGAACCGGATCGCCAGGTCGTCGCGGTGCGGCCCGACCAGCGTGACGCCCCGGTCCCTCTCGCGCGGCGCCATGCGCGCGAGCTCGGAGCGGAACGCCTCCGCCGCTTCGGTCACGGAGGGCGGCGCCCCGTCCCCGGGCAGCGGGATCGCTCCGTCGTAGGCCAGCCAGGCTGCGGCGCCGCCGGAGATCGCCTCGTACCGCCGGGCGAACCCCTCGGCTCGTTCCGCGACCCACTCCGCCCGCGCCGCGACGAGGCGCGCGCCCCACTCGACGAGCCCCTCGTCCCAGGCCGCAAGGAGCGCAGACGGCGCACCGTCGCGCAGCATCACGTTCCGCTGCTTCAGGACCTGTCGGTAGCGCTGCAGCGCCTGCAGGTACCCCGGCCGGTTGAGGGAGAGGACGATGTCCAGGAAGCGACGTCGCTCCGCAGGCGAGCCGGCCACGATCGCCACGTCCGAGGGGGAGAAGATGACCGCGCCCACGCCGCCCAGGGCGTCGCCGATGCGGTCCGGGACCGCGCCGTTCACCGCGACGCGCTTGCGCCGCGTCCGGCGCTCGTACGCCGCTTCGATCTCCCGCACGTCCCCCAAGGCCAGGTCCTCGAACCGGCCACGGATGTGGAACGCCTCCTCCCCGATGCGCACGAGCTGCTCGTCGGGCGCGCCGCGGAAGGAGCGGAAGATCTCCAGGTAGTAGATCGCCTCGAGCAGGTTCGTCTTCCCCGACCCGTTGTCGCCGATGATCGCGACGCCTTCGGGCGGAAAGACCAGCTCCAGCTCCGAGAAGTTGCGGAAACCGCGCAGGCGGAGTTCGCGACAGACCCGGGTCGTCTCGACGCCGCTCATCGAGGGAGGACCTTCCGGGGCGTCAGGACTCCGCACCTACTTCCCCGCGAATTGAGCCTTCCGTTTCTCGAGGAACGCCTGCATCCCCTCGCGCATGTCCTCGGTCGAGGCGAGGAGCCCGAACAGGTTCGACTCCAGGAGGAGCCCGTCCTCGAGCGTCGCGTTCTGGGCGTGGTTGACCGACTCGATGGCCAGCGCCACGGCGATGGGGCCGTTCGCGATGATCTTCCGGGCCAGCGCTTCGGCCTCGGTCATCAGCTCGACCTGGGGGACGACGCGGTTCACGAGGCCGATCCGGTACGCCTCCTGGGCGTCGATCATCTCGCCCGTCAGGATCAGCTCGAGGGCGCGCCCGCGGCCGACGATCCGGGGCAGACGCACGGTGCCGCCGTAGCCGGGGATGATCCCGAGCTTCACCTCCGGGAGCCCGAAGCGGGCGTTCTCGCTCGCGATGCGCAGGTGGCAGGCGAGCGCGAGCTCGAGGCCACCGCCGAGGGCGTAGCCGTTGACCGCGGCGATCACGGGCTTGGGCATCGCCTCGAGGAACCGGAAGGTGTCCTGCCCCTGGCGCGAGACCCGAACGCCGGACAGGGGGCCCATCTGGGCCAGCTCGGCGATGTCCGCGCCGGCGACGAAGGCCTTCTCCCCGGCGCCGGTCACGATCACGGCGCGCACGGAGTCGTCGGCCGCGAGGGCGTGGAACGCGCGGTCCAGTTCGGCGACGGTGTCCGCGTTCAGCGCGTTCAATTTCTCCGGCCGATTCACCATCACGACCGCGATCCCGTCGCTGCGCTCGATCCTGACGTACTCGTATGCGTCGCTCATGGTACAGACGTGGTGGGAGTTGAGACGGCCGCGGCGGCTCGCCGGGCCCGGCGGCGAATATAGAGGGCGGTCTGGGGTGGGGCAATCGGAGGTCGTGGCTCGGGCGACGAACCGTGCCGACGGGACCGGCGCGCGGTCGCCCCGGCCCACCGGCGGTCCCGAACCGGTGCGTCCCGCACCGGCGGCAGTCCGCCACCGGCACGCGCAGGCCGCCCGGCCGGTCATTGCTGTCCGCTGCGCCTGCCGCGAACGAGCCCTTCCACAAGACGGTTCGGATCGTAGTACCGTCGCACCGTTTCCCGGATCTGGACCGGCGTGACGGCGCGGATGCGGTCCTCGAACTCCCTGAGCTCCACGAGCCCCGGGCCCAGCAGGAGCGCCCCGGCGATGTCGCCGAGCTGGGCGGAGTTCGTCTGCCCGCGGATCTTCCACGTGCCGATCGTGTACTCCTTCGACCGCTCGACCTCGTCCGGCGAGAGCGTCTCGTCGGCCAGGCGCTCGAAGTGCTCGATCAGGCCTCGCCGCGCCTCGTCCTCCCTCTCGGGCGCCGTCGCGATGTAGCCGACGAAGGCGCCCCCGAGCCACCGGGCGACCGGGTGCGCGGCGACGGTGTACGCCAGCGAGCGCTGGCTGCGCAGGTCCTCGAAGAGCCGGCCGCCGAGCCCGCCGATCGCGTTGGAGAGGACGTCCAGGGCGTAGATGTCCGGATCGTTCCGGTCCGGTCCCGGGAAGCCGAGGAGGAGCGCGGTCTGCGCCTTCTCCCGGTCCACGCCCTCGACGCGCGGCGACCCGGGCCACCCCGGCCGACGGGGCGTCGCCTCCTCGGGTCGGCAGCGCACCTCCTCCATCTCCTCCGCGACCGTGCGTGCCACGGCATCCGGGTCCACCCCGCCGACGACCACGACCCACGGCGCGCCTTCCAACACCAGCTCCCGGTGCCAGCGCACCAGCGCCTCGCGGTCGACGCCGCGGAGGCCAACCTCCATATCGCCGAGCGTGAAGCCGTACGGGTGGCCGCCGAAGGCGCCCTGGAGGAAGAGCCGCATCGGGTAGCGGTACATGTCGTCCCGGAGCCGGTCGAGGTCCGCCAGCGCGACTCGCCTCTCCGTCTCGAGCTCCTCCTCCGGGAACGTGGGGCGCAAGGCGACGTCGGCGAGGAGCGAAAAGCCGGCGGCGAAGCTGCGCGCCGGGAGCGACAGCGTCCACTGGAACAGGTCGGGGCCGGCGACGGGCGAGATCGAGCCGCCGAGCGCCTCCGTCTCCTCGGCGATCTGTCGTGCGGTCCGGCGCCGCGTCCCCTTGATCGACGTCCGCATCATGAGGCCGGTGATCCCGGCGCGTTCGGACGATTCCTCGACCACGCCGCCCCGCAGGAAGATCCCCATCGAGACCAGCGGCGAGGTCGGGCGCGGCTTGACCGCGACGCGCACGCCGTTCGGGAGCGTGCAGAAATGGACTCCGTCCTCGACGCCGTCGGCGGTCGTCGCGGCGGACGGGACGGCCGGCGGCGCGGGGTATCGGACGCCGGGCATCGGCGCCGCCGAGGTCGCCGCCGTGGCCGACGTCGCACTCGCCACCGCAGCGTCGTCCTCGCTCACACGCTGCGACGCGCCCGGCATCGCGCCCGCGGCACCCTCGCCCGCGGCTCGAGCCGCTGATCCGATGAGCCGGGCTTCGAGCTCCGCCGGGCTCCACCCGAGCGCCGGCGAGGTCGTCGGCCTGTAGAACAGTACGGTCGACCGGTCGGGAGCCAGGTACTCCCGCGCCACCCGGGCCAGGTCCGCCGGCGCGGCCGCCGCGATCGCGTCGACGTACCGCCCGAGGAGCCGCCAGCCGCCGTACGCCTCCCAGCGCGCCAGGAGGTTCGCCTGGCCTTCGACGGTCTCCATGTTCCGGAGCAGCCGGGCCTCGAGGATGTTGCGGGCACGCTCCAGCTCCTCGGCGGGAACCTCCTCCCGGCGCAGCGCGTCCACCTCCCGCCACACCGCACCGATGGCCTCTCCCGCGTCCTCCGGCTGCAGCTCGGCGCTCACGGCGAAGACGCCGATCTCCGTCGGCGTGTAGTTCGACGCGCCGATCGAGTGCACCAGCCCGGCCTCGCGGACGCCGCGGTACAGCCGGGAGGCGCGCCCCTGGCCGAGCACGACGGCCAGCAGGTCCAGGAGCGGCGTGTCGGGATCCAGCACGCCGGGCGTCCTCCACCCCCACTCCAGGTGGGCCTGCGTGATGTCGCCGGCCAGCTCGCGGACGCGAAGACCGCGGGTGTCCGGCTCCGCCGGCGACATCTCCTTCACCACGTCGCCGCCGGGAACATCGCCGTAGTAGCGTTCGACCAGCCGGAACGCCTCCTCCGCCTCCACGTCGCCCGCGACGACGAGGATGATGTTCGGGGCGCGGTACAGGTCGCGGTAGTAGCGCCAGACGTCCTCGCGCGTGAGGCGGCGCAGCCCTTCCTCCGTGCCGATCCGCCAGCGCCGGATCCGGTGGACGTCGAACATCGCCTCGTAGAGCTTCTCCGTCGCGACGGCGCGCGGGTTGTCCAGCTTCCGGTTCGCCTCCTGGACGATCACCTCGAGCTCCTTCCGGAGCTCCCCCGGGTCGATTTCCGAGTGCTTCAGCGCGTCCGACTGGATCTCGAGCCCCCGCTCGAGCGCGGAGGAGGGGAGGACCGTGTAGTAGCTCGTGTAGTCGTAGATCGTCCCCGCGTTCAGGAAACCGCCCGCCGCCTTGGTCGCCTGGGCGATCTCGCCGACGCCGAAGCGCTCCGTCCCCTTGAAGTACATGTGCTCGAGGACGTGGCTGATCCCCACCAGCGGGTCGGGCTCGTTGAAGTAGCCCGCCTTCACGTGGGTCACGATGGCGACGACGGGCGCCGAGCGATCCTCCCGGACCAGGACGGTGAGCCCGTTGGCCAGGCGTCGCTCGTGCGCGGAGAGCAGACCTATGATTTCGCTTCCGATCACCACTTCTGTCGATTCCGATGCGAGGGTCCGCGGCAGGGGCCGGGCGAGACGGGCCCCTGGACGCGCCGAAGGCGTGGACAGTGCGCCCGGGCCGGCGCCGGGCCCGCGAAGGTTACGGGCAACCCATATGCCCGGCAAGCGCCGCGAGCCCGAGTGCCCCTCGAACCACCGGCCCGAGGGTTGCTACTCCCGCCACGGCATGCTCGGCCCGCAGTCGGAGGAGTCCATGAACCCGACCAACCGCGCGATCCTGGACGGCGCCCTCGTCGTCGCCCGGGAGACGGGCGCCAACGCCATCCTCCTCGCGGCGGCGCTGCCCGACGAGGCCGCCTACCTGCGTGACAGGCTCGGCCCGGAGGGCAACGTGATCGCGGCGGCGGTCGGCCGGGACGCGGGGCTCATCACGGAGACCGACGTGCTCTCCCTCCCGGAGGTGCGCATCCGCCGCCGCGGCCGCGCGAAGATCGCGCTCCTCGAGGGCCTCGCCGCCGGCCTGCTCCGCCCCGACGAGCGCGTCATCATCATCTCCGGCGACGCGGCCGACGGCCAGTGCGAGCTCGACACCGTCGCCCTCGTGGACCTGGGAAGCGAGGAGGACTACCTCGACGGCCAGGCCGACGCACCGCTCAGCATCCTGAGCCAGGTCTCCGACCCGGCCGTCTTCGACGCGGTCCTCACCTTCTGCGTGGAGCTGGGACACGTCGGGCGCGAGGGGCGACCCGTCGGCATCCTCATCACCCTCGGCGACCACGAGGCGGTCCTCGAGCGCTCGCACCCCCTCGTCCTCAACCCCTTCGAGGGGCACCCCGAGTCCGAGCGCCAGATCCTCGACGTCGCGACGAAGCGCGCGATCCGGGAGTTCTCCGGGATGGACGGCGCCTTCGTGATCCGGTCCGACGGCGTGGTCGTCGCGGCCGGACGCTACCTCCAGGACCTCGCGCCCCCGGGGGACCTGCCCCCGGGACTCGGCGCGCGCCACCGCGCCGCGGCCGGGATCACCGCGGCCACCCGCTGCGTCGCGTTCGCCGTCTCCCAGTCCACCGGAGACACCCGCGTCTTCGGCGGCGGCCGCATCATCATGACCATCGAGGCGAACGATTGACGGGGGAAACGACCGGCGCCATTCTCAACGCCTCGATCTTCACCGGGAGTGGATCGTGCTGGTCTACCTGAACGGCGATTTCCTGCCGCACACAGAAGCGAGAGTCTCGGTCGACGACCGCGGATTCCTCTTCGCCGACGGCGTGTACGAGGTCATCCGCGTCTACGGCGGGCGGCCCTACCTGCTGCAAGAGCATCTCGACAGAATGGCGGGCGGGATCCGGGCGCTCGAGATCCCGTTCGACGGCTTCGATCGGCTGCGCGACGTCGCCTTCCGCCTGATGGAGGAGAACGGCGTAGACGACGAGGGCAACATCTACATCCAGGTGACGCGGGGCGCGGCGCCCAGGAAGCACGCGTTCCCGCCCGCCGACACCCCGCCGACGGTCTACGTGTCCGTCAAACCCGCCAGGCGCCACCCCGACGCGTACTACGAGGAGGGCGTCGACGCCATCACCACGCCCGATACGCGCTGGGCCCGCTGCGACATCAAGTCCATCGCGCTGCTGCCGAACGTGCTCGCCAACCAGAAAGCGCACGCGGCCGGAGCCTTCGAGGCGCTCTTCATCCGGGACGGCATCGTCCTCGAAGGGTCGCACTCGAACGTGATGGCCGTCGTGGACGGCACGCTCGTGACGTACCCGACGTGCAACTACATCCTGGCCGGGATCACCCGCGACCGCATCCTCGCCCTCGCCGCCCGGCTGGGTGTCCCGATCCGCGAAGGCGCCATCCCGGTGGACCGGCTCCACGACGTCGACGAGCTCTTCCTCACCGGGACGACGACCGAGGTCATGCCCGTCGTGCGCGTGGACGGCAGGCCGGTCGGGTCCGGGAAGCCCGGCGTCGTCACCCGCCGGCTGATGGAGGCGTACCGGGCGGAGATCGGGCGCTGAGGCGGGCCGGAGCCGAGCACTGGACCGAAGTGTCGCGCCGGAGCACCGAACCGGCGCGTCGCACCCGAGCGTCGGGCTGGAACGGGGGACCGGGGCGGACCGGGCCGGGTTCCCATCCTTCTACGCGCCGCCGTTCTCCAGGTGCTCCACGTACAGGCGCCGCACGAGCGCCAGCGTGAAGGCCAGGATCGGCACGGCCAGGAGCAGCCCCAGGAAACCGAACAGAACCGCCATGAGCGCGCCGAAGAGGAGCGTCAGCGCCGGCGGCAATCGCACAGCCCCCCTCATCACGAGCGGCGCCAGCAGATTCGCCTCGAGTTGCTGGATCGCGACGTAGAGCACCACCACCCACAGGGCGTCGCTGGGCGAAACCAGCAACGCCACCGCCACGGCGGGGACGGCGCTCAGGATCGGGCCGTAGATCGGGATGAACTCGAGAAACCCAGCGATCAGCCCGAGCGCCAGCGCCGCCGGTATGCCCATGAGCATGAGGCCGATCGTCGTGGCCACGCCGATCACGACCATGTTGATGGCCGTC
Source organism: Gemmatimonadota bacterium (assembly GCA_047459275.1). GTDB lineage: Bacteria > Gemmatimonadota > Gemmatimonadetes > Longimicrobiales > RSA9 > CALBZE01. The sequence goes on along the minus strand of VSDC01000013.1, from coordinate 1,490 downwards.
CCCAGGATCCAGCGCCTGAGGTCCGAGCCCGCCTCCCGCAGCGCCCTTTCGATGCGCGGCCGGGCCCGGGGCGGGAAGAGGCGCGTCAGGCCTTCCATGTAGAGCCGCGCCTCGATCGACAGGTACAGCCCGGCGAAGACCACCACGAACAACCCGAAGATCGTGCCCACCGCCGTGTTCAGGAGCGGGAGCGCCCCGGCGACGATGTTCGCCGCTTCTCGGCTCAACCGATCCTGTAGCTGCGCCGCCAGCTCGGGGCGCGGCCGCCCCACCTCGCCCGTCACCGCCATGTACTGCGCGCGTACCCATTCTTCCAGGTCCGCAAGCGCCTCCGGCAGCTTCCGCTGGATCACGAGGAGCTGATCCCGAAGTGTGGGCCACGCCACGAGGAACAGGCACCCGATCAGCGCGAGCAGCACGAAGAGCACGACCACCGCCGCGATCGCCCTCGGCATGCCGACGGCCTCCAGGCGATCCACGAAGATCGACAGGAACAGCGCGACCAGTGCCGCGAAGAACGTGATGAAGAGCAGGTCCCGCCCCAGCCAGAGCAGATGCGCGAGCGACCAGAGGCCGATGACCACCAGCGTTGCCCGCGCGACGAAGCCGATCGTCACGCCCCGGCCCGGCTCTCCGTTCCTGCCCGTCACCTGCCACAACGGTTGCCTCCCGCGCATCAGCAAGGCGCAACCACTGAGGGGGCACGGCCCGTGCCACCCCCCGGCCAACATGACCATGGCGCCGGCCCGACCGGTGGCTTATCGTTCGCCTGTCCGCAGGGAAACGCGCGAGGGCGGAAGCCGAACATCTCCCGAAACCCCCTCCCCCGCCCGGGGTAGCATTCCCCGTGGGATCGCGCATCTAGACCGCACCAGAAAGGTGGATTGGGATGAGTCGCTCGCTGAACAAAGTGATGCTGATCGGGAACGTCGGGTCGGAGCCCGAGGTCCGGACGACTGCATCGGGAACCAAGGTGGCCAAGGTCTCGCTGGCCACGAACCGGACGTTCACCGATCGGTCCGGCCAGCGGCAGGAGAAGACGGAGTGGCACCGCTTGACGTTCTGGGACCGTCTGGCCGAGATCGTCGAGCAGTACGTCCACAAGGGCGACCGGCTGTACGTCGAGGGCCGGATCGAGTACTCGCAGACGGAGGACGGCCAGGGCGGCACCCGCTACTGGACGGACATCATCGTCCAGGACATGGTGCTCCTCGGCCAGGGCGGGGGCGGAGGCGGCGACTTCGACGCCGCGGACCGCGGGTCGCGCGCAGCCTCGCGCCGCCAGCCGGCGCCGGCACCCACGCCGTTCGACGACGAGGACGACGATTTGCCGTTCTGAGACAGGGTAATTCCTTCGGTGTACATTTGACACCAGGGATATCTCGTCACCGCAATGCCTGCGGGGCCCGGAATAGCTGCGGCCCCGTGGGCATTTATGTCCTCTCCTTGTGAAATATCAGCCTAGGTTTGCCAGGTGTACATGTTCCACC
>VSDC01000296.1:0-3678 GCA_047459275.1 Gemmatimonadota bacterium | reverse complement strand
AACCCCCAACCAACGGATTATGACTCCGCTGCTCTACCTTTGAGCTACCCTGCCACGAGGTGCGTGGGAGCATGAAAAGCTAACGAAACCGCACGGATTTGTCAACGTCGCAGAGGGCCGTAGCGGACCGCGAGCGAACCCGAGGCGGACCGAGAGCCCCCCTCACGCCCGCGTCCGTCAGGAAGTACCGCGCGGCGTCGCGACGAAGTACGCGGCGGAGGACGTCGTCGCCCAGCCGGGGGAGGACCAGGTGCCGCACCTCCGCGAGCGGCGGCAGCAGCGCGACGTGAAGGATTGCCGCGCGAGGTCCTACCCTGTCGACCAGTTCGCCGAACGCGGCGGCCACATCAGCCTCGGGGCCGAGCGGCCGGACCCAGCCCTCCCCCGGCGCGCCCCGGGGCGCCGGAAGCGCCGCGACCAGCCGGTCCTCCCCCAACGCGATCCCGATCGCCACCGGCCGACGCGCCATCCAGTCCACCGTCACTCCACGCTCCGGGATACCATCATCGCCGTCGTCGACGTCCGCACCGCCAGCGCGACGCCGCGCGCACGCACGACGCCGCTATCCGTCCACCCCTCGACCCGAACCTCGACCTCATCCGTCTCGAACGTCGCACGCGAGAGGAGCGCCGGCAACGCCGCCGAAAGCTGCGCCCGCGCCGACGACGACAGCTCGAGCGACAGCTCCTGCACGCTCCGGATCCGATGCCCCTCGCGCCGCGCCCGCTCCAGCACCGCCACCGCCTCCTCGCCCAGCCCCGGGAGCGCCAACAACACCGGCCGCGGCGCCGTGTTCAGGTTCACGCGGCCGGTGCCGACGAGGGTGAGGTACGGCTTCACACTCTCGTAGATCTCCGGCGTCACGCCGCGCACGTGCAGGAGCTCGGACAGCTCGCGGAACGGGCCATTCCGAGGGAGGACGGCGGCACCTGCCCGAATGTAATCCTCACGCTCCGCGCCCCGCCCGCGGCGGGCGTCGTCGGGATCCCGCCAATCCGCCACTGCCTGTGCGATCCGGTCCGCATCGCCGTAGTCGACGCGCAGCGCGCGGAGGAGTCCCCGCAGCTCGTCCTCGCTCGCCGTGTTCAGGTTCAGTGCGACGTTGGCATCCCGCAACGTGACGCGGTAGCGGACATCGCCGAACACGACGGAGTCCGGGAACAGACTCCCGAGGTCGGACCAGGGGTCCAATCGCAGCTCGGGCGGCAGGGCACCGCCGCCCGAGGCCGCCAGCAGGCGCTGCTCCAGCATCGCACGCGCGTGCTCGAAGCCCGCCTCGGCGGCGGCGCGGGCACGGGTGCCCTCGAGGGCGTTCGCGGCCGCAACGTGACGCTCCCGGGCGCGCACGCTCATGTCGAGGCCGACGGCAGCGATCGCGACCAGGAGCCAGAGAGCGGCGACAAGGGCGAAGCCGGGAGATCGCCGCGTATGCGGGTTTCGCGGCCAGCCGGATTCCCGAAGGTGTGTCGCTCTGCTTGGGAACCGTAAACGCCCGCCCCGCGCGGGTTGCATGACGTCAGACCAGGTACCCGACACCAGATTGGAACTCCGTCACCTCCAGCTAACATGTGGCACCACTCCGAGCGCCCAGACCCGATTCCCGTGGTATCCCAGGCTCGTAATCATGCTCTGCTTTGTCTGACCACGTTCAAATTACAGCCGATCACCTCTGCTGCAGCAAAGACCATAATATCGTTCGTGTCCAGAAATTCGGTCACTTATTCCCGCATCAGAGTGGAACCGTGGAGCTGTCCCGATTCAGTGGACAGTGTGAGGTGTGCGGCTCATGCCGCCGTGTCAGCGGCCTACCATCGTTCGTCGCTGCCTCGACGAGTCAGGCGGCACTGCGCTCGGATCCTTTGCCAACTATGCTGTGGCACTTATCATCATTAACTCCCAGGCCGTCCTCCCGGCCCGGACCAGCTCGGTCATCCGGTGCTGGAACTCTGGCGGATACGGCCTACGGAACTTTCCCATCGTGGACTCCTTTCTCCCAAAGGATCGCGTGTCCACGAAACCCGGGCAGCTCCACTTGCGCCCCCAGAATTGAACCTACCGCATCCTCCCCACTTTTCACCGTCCGGCCATACGATAATGAGCGATCATCACCATTACGATCAACATCACAAAAGCACTTATTCCAAGCGTCACCATCACCCATCCGTGACGCCGAGCCTCATCCCCCTCAAGCCTACGCGCGGCGTAGCTCCCTGGTATATCGCGTTTAATAACCCCGTTACGATAACCATAAAACGCGATATACAAGAACAAGAATGCCAGCAACACAACAACAATTACAGTCATTCGTGAGTCGAAACGACGATATCCAGAATACCGATTCGAACCCCACCGATTGCGGCTGCCGCCTTTTCGGCACCGGTCGCTGCGATCGCGCCACCTAGTACGCCGCCGTAACCTCCGGCTACACCGGCCAATACAACATCTCCCCAATCAACTCCTGAGCTGATCCCCAAAGCTGGTCCAGCTATTCCGGGACAACCGGGTTGATGGTGATGGCGAGGGCGACCTCGCTCGAAGATTGAACCTGTACGAACTCCTCGGGGGTGAGGTCACCCAAGGAGCTGTGCGGCCGGACCCGGTTGTAGTCGGTCCGCCACGCCTCGATCGTACGCCGGGCATCAGCCAGGGAAATGAACCAATGCAGGTTCAGGCACTCGTCCCGCAGCGTCCCGTTGAAGCTTTCGATGGAGCAGGTCTACACGGGCTTGCCCGGCTGAATGTAGTGGATCTTCACTCCCCGGGCGTACGCCCACGCATCGAACGCTCGGCTCGTGAACTCGCTGCCGTTGTCGGTGATTACGATCTCGGGCAGCCCCCGCTCGGCCCTGAGCCGCTCAAGCACTTCGATCACCTGCACGGCCGGAATCGAATGCGCCACATGAATCGCCAGGCACTCCCGGCTAAACTCATCAACCACCGTCAGGCACCGGAACGTGCGACCATTCGCGAGCGTGTCGCTCACGAAGTCCAGACTCCAGCGCTCGTTCGGCCGGCCCAGGGGCCGGCGCACAGGCCGGGGCACCTGGCTGCGACGACGCTTGCCCTTGCGACGCACCGCGAGCCCCTCCTCGCGCTAGAGGCGCTGGACGCGCTTGCGGTTCACCGGCCACCCCTCGCGCCGAAGCAACAGGTGGATACGCCGCTCGCCCCAACGCGGCCGCTCCCGGGCGAGCTCGAGGATCCGCGCTCGCAAACCCTCCTGCGGATCGCGGACCGCCCGGTAGCGCATGCTCGAGCGCGCAAAGCCCGTGAAGCGGATCGCTCGGCGCTCAGAGATGCCGTATGCGGCCTGGACCTTCTGGACGACACGCCGCCGCTCGCGTGCCGTCACAGCTTGTTTCCCAGGAGGTCCTTCAGGACCTGGAGATTCAGCGCCTGGTCCGCCACGATGCGCTCCAGCCGCCGGTTCTCGTCCTCCAGCTGCTTGAGCCGGCGTGCCTCCGAGACGCCCATGCCGCCGTACTTCCTACGCCAGCGGTAGAACGTGTTCGCGCTGATCCCATACCGCCGGCACAACTCCCTCGTCTGTGCCCCGGCATCGGATTCCGCCAAGATGGCAATGATCTGCTCCTCCGTGAACCTGCTCTTCCGCATGACTCCTCCCGCGTCAAGGAGCCCCATTATAACTGGATCAGGTTTCGGGGGGCAGCTCGCTTC
>VSDC01000295.1:0-3679 GCA_047459275.1 Gemmatimonadota bacterium | reverse complement strand
GCCATACAGTGCCTCCTGTGGAGGGAGATGGACACGAAAGGAAGCGTGCCTTTCGTTTCGGGATTCCGCGCACCCGCCCGGCGACTGGGTTACACGGGCCGACGCGCGGGAGCTCGGCTACGCCCGCTCACCGGCTCCCCGCAGCAACCGCACGGGTCCGCCGGCACCTCAGGCACAACAAATGTCCGATATCTACTGAAAGCGTCGCTGTACGACGCGCGCGAATTCAGAGGTAGCGAGAAGGGTCGGGACGCAACACGACTCCCGGGCCCACGCCTTTTATTCTGATGTTGGAGATGGCTTTGGGACGCAACGTACAGTATCCAGCTGTTCCCGTCAAGAAGCTCGTGGGAAGCACCATAATGCATAGAACGAAGGCGGCGGGCCACCGGGCCCGCCGCCTTCACCACGTCCGGCCGGCCGGTCGCACCACCGGCCGGCCCGCGCGGCCTCCAGGCCGCGCGGGCCACACCCGCAACCGCCACACCCGCGCCCGCGCCTACTCCTGCGCCGCGATCCGACGCAGTTCCTCTGCCGGCTTGCGCTCGACCGGCGGCAGGTTGCGGTCGCGGAGCCGGCGGTTGAACGCCTCCAGATCCCGCGCGAGGACCCGCTCGAGCTCCTGGAGCTGGACCGCGAGGCGCTGCGACAGCTCATCGAACACCGCGTACGACTGCCGGGTCGGACGGCCGTCGCCGTTCTCGACCACGCCCAACAGCGCGGCCAGCTTGTTGTTGAGCTTGATCGGGTAGTTGAGCGGGTCCTGATTGCTGCGGTTCCGGACCTGGTAGATCTCCTCCTCGACCTTGCTCAGCGCGGCCTTCAGCTCCTCACCCCTCCGGGTGATGTCCCGGTTGTTCGCCGCCTGGATCCGCTCGTCGATCTGCGCCTTGAGGTCACGGATCAGGATGACCGCCTCATTCGCCTCGCTCGTCTTGTCGCGGATGCGCATGGCGAGCTCGAACTGGGCCTCGAGGTCGGCCTGACTGACGTCCGTGAGCCGCGGGTCCTTCACGATCCGGAACGGCTGGGTCTGCGTCACGCCGTCCACCGTGAGCCGGACGCTGTAGTTGCCCGGCACCGCACGCGGGCCCCTGGTACGCGCCGCCCACAGGATCATCCCCGGGAACTCGGTGAAGCCGGGGTAGCGCATGTCCCAGACGAAGCGCTGGAGCCCCGCATCGGTCGAGACGCGCATGGCGCCGCCGCCGAATCCGCCGGCCCCGCCACCCTGCCCGGGAGCGGCCCGGACCTGCGTCGCTTCACGCTTGCCGGTGAACGAGATGATCGAGTTGCCCGCCGCATCCAGGAACTCGATCGTCACTTCGTTGGCCGGCTGGGCCAGGTAGTAGTAGACGGTAACGCCGCGGTCGATGGAGCGCATGGCATCCGCCGGCCGGAACAGGTGCGCGCGCGACGACGCGACCTCCCGCGTGAGCTGACGCAGCGGCGAGATGTCGTCGAGCACGTAGAACGACCGACCGTGCGTCGCGATGACCAGATCCTTCTCCTCGACCACGAGGTCGTGCACCGCGACGTCGGGGAGGTTGAGGCTGAGCGACTGCCAGTGGTCGCCGTCGTCGAAGGAGACGTAGACGCCGTGCTCCGTCCCGGCGTACAGCAGCCCCTTCCGCTTCGGGTCCTCGCGGACCGCGTGCACGAAATCGTGCTCCGGGATCCCGTTCACGATCTTCGTCCACGTCTTCCCGTAGTCGTGCGTCCGCCAGATGTACGGCTTGCGGTCGTCGAGGCGGTAGCGCTTGACCGCCAGGTACGCCGTCCCGGGGCTGTGCGGCGACGCCTCGATCAGCGAGACGCGGCCGAACTCCGGCATGTCCTTCGGCGTGATGTTCTCCCACGTCTTCCCGCCGTCGCGGGTGATGTGGACGAGGCCGTCGTCGGAACCGACCCAGATGATGTTCGGGTCGTGGTACGACGGGGCGACGGAGAAGATCGTCGCGTACGTCTCCACGCCGGTCTGGTCCTTCGTGATCGGCCCGCCCGAGGGACCCATCGTCTTCGGGTCATGACGCGTCAGGTCCGGGCTGATCCGCTCCCAGCTCTGCCCACCGTCCGTCGTCCTCCACAGGTGCTGCGAGCTGACGTAAAGGACGTTCGGCTCGGTCCGCGAGAAGACGATCGGGAACGTCCACTGGAAGCGCTCCTTGATCTCGGCCGACGAGTGGCCCATCGGGTTCTCGGGCCAGACGTTGACGCTCCGCAGTTGCCCGGTCCGCCGATCGAAGCGCGTCAGCGTCCCGCCGTAGTTCCCCGCGTAGAAGACGTCGAGGTTCGTCGGATCCGGCGCGATGTAGCCGCTCTCCCCGCCGCCGACGGCGTACCACTCGTCGCCGTTCCCTTTGCTCGGCACGCACGCCGTGCTGTTGTCCTGCTGCGCGCCGCAGACGTGGTAGGGGATGTGCTTCGTCGTGATGACGTGGTACATCTGGGCGGTCGGGTAGTCCTGCTCGGTCCAGGTTTGCCCGCCGTTGATCGAGACGTTCGCGCCGCCGTCGTTGGCATTGATCATCCGCTGGTTGTCGTTCGGCGCGATCCACAGGTCGTGGTTGTCGCTGTGCGGAACGCGGATCTGCGTCTCGAACGTCTTGCCGGCGTCGTCGGAGCGCCAGAAGCCGACGTTCAGCACGTAGACGCGGTCCTTCTCGATGGGGTCGGCGTAGATGCGCGTGTAGTAGAACGCGCGCTGGCGCAGCTTGCGCTCGTCGTTGGTGCGCTCCCAGGTCCTGCCGCCGTCGTCGGAGCGGAAGACGCCGCCCTCTTCGGCCTCGATGATCGCGTAGACGCGGTTCGGGTCCACGGGCGAGACCGACACGCCGACCTTGCCCCAGATCCCCTTCGGCAGCCCGGGGTTGTTCTTCAGCGGGGTCCAGGTCCGGCCGCCGTCCGTCGTCTTCCACAGCCCGCTGTCCTCGCCGCCGCTGTACAGCCCCCACTCCGTGCGGTAGACCTGCCAGAAGCCGGCGTAGAGGACGTCGGGGTTCCCGGCGTCCATGCTCAGGTCCACGGCGCCCGCGCGGTCGCTGACGTAGAGCACCTTGTTCCACGTCTGGCCGCCGTCCGTCGTCTTGTAGACGCCGCGCTCCTGGTTCCGGCCGAAGAGGTGGCCTAACGCCGCGACGTAGACGATGTCGCAGTTGTTGGGGTGGATGCGGATGCGGGCGATCGCGCGGGTGTCCTCGAGCCCGAGGTGCTTCCAGGTGCGGCCGCCGTCGGTCGACTTGTAGACGCCGTCACCCTCCATCACGTTCCCGCGGAGCTGGACCTCGCCCATCCCGATGTAGACGACGTCGGGATTCGCCTCGCACACGGCGACGGCGCCGACCGACGAGCTGCGGATCTGGCCGTCGGTGACCGGGCGCCAGGTCAAACCTCCGTCGGTCGTCTTCCACAGCCCGCCGCCCGTCGCGCCGAAGTAATACTCGTTCGGCCGGGCGACGCTGCCGGCCACGGCGATCGAGCGTCCGCCGCGGTTGGGGCCGATGTTCCGCCACTCGAGTCCGGCGAACAGGGTCGGGTCGTACCCGCCGCCCTGTTGCGCGAGTAGCCCGGGCGTCCAGACGGGCCCCAGGGTGAGCAACAAGGCGGCAATGATCCATTGGCCGCCGATGCGAGTACGTCGCATGTCCAGTCCTCCTGGCGTGGGTGGTACGGAAGGTCC
>VSDC01000294.1:0-3683 GCA_047459275.1 Gemmatimonadota bacterium | reverse complement strand
TGACCTTGAGCCTCTTGAGCTTCTGCTTCTTCCTGTGCTGGCTCGTCTCCGTGGCCACCTCGGCGCGCAGGTACTCGGCGAGACGGTCCAGCCCGCGCCCGTCCTTGTTCCGCTCCTCGACCGGCCGCGTCGGGTCGTCGAGCTGCTTCAGGAGCGTGCGCACCGCCTCGGCGCCGATCTCGGCCTTGAAGGCCTCGTCGCCCTCCTCACGCGCCTTGATCCGCAGGTCGTAGTACTCGTCCTCGTCCAGGAGCTGCTGGTACTTGACGTCCTGCCGGCCCGGGTTCGTGACCACGTACGCCGCGTAGTAGATGATCTTCTCCAGATCGCGCAGCGTCATCCCCAGCAGGTAGCCCATCTGGCTCGGCAGCGTCTTGAAGAACCAGATGTGAGCCACCGGCACGGCCAGCTCGATATGGCCCATGCGCTCGCGACGCACCTTCGAGAGCGTCACCTCGACGCCGCACTTGTCGCAGACGTGCCCGCGGAAGCGGATCCGCTTGAACTTTCCGCAGTGGCACTCCCAGTCCTTCACCGGGCCGAAGATCCTCTCGCAGAAGAGCCCATCGCGCTCCGGCTTGAAGGAGCGGTAATTGATGGTCTCCGGCTTCGTGACTTCGCCGTAGCTCCAGCTCCGGATCTCCTCGGGAGAGGCGATCTTGAGCTGGATGTAGTCGAAGTCACTCGACCGGGGCTCGCGAGTGCGCGGAAAATCGATCATATCGTCAACCTCTCCGGCGTATGCCTGAGATGCGGTCGGCGCCGAAACCGTCGCCGACTTTCAGCCCTATGGTCATGGGTAAGCGGGGAACGCGACCGTACGGGGAGATCGCCATCGCGTCCTCGTACGAATCGCGTTCGGCCCCGCGCCCGTGCTACTCCTCTCTCCTGCCGAGCGTCACGGACAGCCCCAGCGACTGGAGCTCCTTGACCAGCACGTTGAACGACTCCGGGATGCCGGGCTCGGGCAGGTTCTCGCCCTTCACGATCGCCTCGTAGACCCGGCTGCGCCCGGCGACGTCGTCGCTCTTGACCGTCAGGATCTCCTGGAGCGTGTGGGCCGCTCCGTAAGCCTCGAGCGCCCAGACCTCCATCTCGCCGAAGCGCTGTCCGCCGAACTGGGCCTTCCCCGCGAGCGGCTGCTGCGTGACCAGCGAGTAGGGCCCGATCGAACGCGCGTGGATCTTGTCGTCCACCAGGTGCGAGAGCTTGAGCATGTAGATGGAACCGACCGTCACCGGGAAGTCGAACGGCTCCCCGCTCCGGCCGTCGCGCAGCCGCACCTTCCCGGCCGGAGTGAGCCCGGCCGCGCCCATGAACTCCACGACCGCCGCCTCGAGCCCCTCCTTGAGCGTCTTCTTCTTCGCGATGGCGCTGACCGCCGGGAACGCGTCCGCGAGCTTCTCGCCCCGTCGCTCGGCGAGCTCGGTGGCCGCCTGCACCACGTACTGCCGGAGCGCCTCGAGCGTCTCGCGAAGGACCGCAGGCGAGTCCTTGTCGAGGTACGAGTCGAGGGACCGCCCGAGCGACTGCTTCGCGGGGTCCGTGCCGTTGCTCGTGGTCGAGACCAGCTCGTCCTCCGGCAACACGCGGATCAGCTCTTCGATCCGGGCCGCCTCCACCTCGGGGAATTCCACGGAGCGGATCCCCAACGCCTGATGCGCCCACCGCAGGCCGGCGATCTTGAGAAGCAGGCCGACCTCGTTCTCGGACGCCCCCTGGAAGACGGGTGTCTTCGCCTCGAAACCGAGGATCGCGCAGGCCCACCCGAGGTGCGTCTCCAGGATCTGACCCACGTTCATACGGCTCGGCACGCCGAGCGGGTTGAGGACGATCTCCACGGGCGTCCCGTCCGGCAGGAACGGCATGTCCTCCTCGGGGACGATCCGCGCCACGATCCCCTTGTTCCCGTGGCGGCCCGCCATCTTGTCGCCGACGCTGATCTTCCGCTTCTCGGCGATGTACACCTTCACGAGCTGCACAACGCCGGGCGAGAGCTCGTCGGGCTGGAAGACCTTGTCGATCTGCTCTTCCGTTTTCTCCCGCACCCGATCGATGCGGCGCTTGGCCTCATCGATGACGCGGCGGATCTTCTCGCTCGTCGCGCGATCCTGGACCTTCAGCGTGGCAAGGTCGATCTCCCCGAGGTCCAGAGCCTCGATCTGGCTCTTGGTCAGCTTGGTCCCCTCCTCGAGGTACGGCTCCACCGTGCCACGCTTCAGCATGAGGGCGACGGTCTGGCCCTGGAGCAGCTCCTTCAGCTCCTCGTCCCGGGCCTCGGTGACGCGGCGGATCTCCTCGCGCTCGTACGCGCGGAGCTGGCCGATCCGCTCCCCGCGCTCCTTCTCGAGGAGCGGGTCGTCGTTGCGCCGGCTGAAGACCTTGACGTCGATGACCGTCCCTTCCATCCCCGGCGGGACCTTGAGGGACGAGTCCTTCACGTCCTTGGCCTTCTCACCGAAGATCGCGGTGAGGAGCTTCTCCTCCGGCGACAGCTCCGTCTCGCCCTTCGGCGTGATCTTGCCGACCAGGATGTCCCCGGACTTCACCCGGGCGCCGATGCGCACGATGCCGCGCTCGTCCAGCTGGACCAGGCTGTCCTCCGAGACGTTCGGGACCTCGCGCGTGATCTCCTCCATCCCGCGCTTGGTGTCCCGGACCTGGAGCTCCAGCTCCTGGATGTGGATCGACGTGAAGACGTCGTCCTTGACCAGCTTCTCGCTGATGACGATCGCGTCCTCGAAGTTGTGCCCGTACCAGGGCATGAAGGCGACGAGGACGTTGCGGCCGAGAGCGAGCTCGCCGTTGTCCGTCGAAGCGCCGTCGGCGATGATCTGGCCGGCCTCGACCCGCTGACCCACCTGGACCAGCGGGCGCTGGTTGATCGCCGTATCCTGGTTCGTGCGCCAGTACTTCTTGAGACGGTACCGGTCGAACTGGGCGAGGCGCGCCAGCGGCTGGTCCGACTCACCCGGCTTGACCGCGCCGGTGTCGATGACGATCTCGTCCGCCGTGACGCGCTGGACGACGCCGCCCCGGCGAGCGAGGATCACCGCTCCTGAGTCGCGGGCGACCTTCTCCTCGAGCCCGGTGCCGACCAGCGGAGCCTCGGGGAAGAGGAGCGGCACCGCCTGCCGCTGCATGTTCGAGCCCATGAGGGCGCGGTTGGCGTCGTCGTGCTCCAGGAACGGGATCAGCGCCGCGGCAACCGAGACGATCTGGTCGGGCGCCACGTCCATGTAGTCGATCTGGTCCGGCGGCAGCAGCGGGTAATCGTCCCGCCACCGGCACAGCACGAACTCGTTGCGGAACGTGCCGTCCTCGTTGAGGGGCGCGTTCGCCTGGGCGACGCGCGCCTCCTCCTCGGCGAGGGCGTCGAGCCAGACGATCTCGTCGGTCACCCGGCCGTTCACGACCTTGCGGTAGGGCGTCTCGATGAAGCCCAGGTCGTTGATGCGCGCGAAGGTCGTGAGGCTCGTGATGAGACCGATGTTCGGACCCTCCGGCGTCTCGATCGGGCACATGCGCCCGTAGTGCGAATAGTGGACGTCGCGCACCTCGAAGCCCGCGCGCTCCCGCGTCAGACCGCCCGGCCCGAGGGCCGACAGACGACGCTTGTGCGTCAGCTCGGCCAGCGGGTTCGTCTGGTCCATGAACTGGCTGAGCTGGCTCGAGCCGAAGAA
>VSDC01000293.1:0-3712 GCA_047459275.1 Gemmatimonadota bacterium | reverse complement strand
CGCTCCCGTCCGTCGCGGCCATGTCGGACTTCTCGAGCGCGTTCTACGTGCGGGGCGGCGCGCCCGACCAGAACCTGATCCTCCTGGACGGCGCCCCGCTGTTCAATCCGTTTCATTTGGGTGGGGTCTTCGCGGCAATAGATCCTTCGGCGATCGCCACGGTGGACGTTCTCCCGGGCGCGTTCCCCGCTAGTGCGGGCGACCGAATGTCCAGCGTGATCTCCCTGAACACTCGCGACGGCGGCCGCGACCGGATCCGTGGCAACGGCGCCATCGGCCTGATCTCTTCGCGGGCCAGTGTGGACGGGCCGCTTCCGGGTGGAAAGGGGAGCTACCTCCTGTCGCTGCGCCGAACCTACGTCGACCTGTTCACCGACCTCGCGTACGAGCTCGACCTGATCCCGGTCACGGTGCCGTATGCCTTCACCGACGGCCTTCTCAAGCTCACGCACGACATCGGAACAGGCGGATCGGTCACGGCGTCGCTTTACGCCGATAGAGAGGCCGTCCGGTTCCGTAGAGAGATGGTCATCGAGGACGGCACGGATGCACGATTCAACTGGGGCTCGTACGCCGCGACACTCGAGTATCGCCAGCCGCTGGGCGGGACCTGGCACGGAAAGCTCCGGGGCGCATGGAGCGCGTTCCGGGGCGACTTCCAGCTCTGGGAGCGCAGGTACTACGGGCCGGATGAGCCCACCCCGGACGATGCGCCCACGGCCGTTTTCGAGCACACGCTCGACGCGTTCACCCACATGCGGGATGTGGTGGCCGGCGCGGATCTGACGTGGCACGGGCGGAGCCATCGTTTGGGGTTGGGTTTCCAGCTCGATGCCTACCTGTTCGACCACCGGGTCGGACCGGAGGACCACGCATTGAGGCACGCGGTCCGGCCGTTCGAGCGAACCGACCGCGTGACGACGCTTGCCGGGTACGTGGAAGACGAGTGGGCGCCTACCGCATCGCTCCGCCTGCGTGGGGGCGTCCGTGTACTCCATGCCGGCGACCGCGGCACGGTGTGGATGCCCCGGCTGGGTGCGCGATACGACCTTGGTTCCGGCTTCGCGCTGAACCTGGGCGCAGGACGATACGCTCAGGTCATGCACTCGCTCCGTTTCGAGGAGGCGGTGTTCGCCGGTTTGGTGGCCTACGACATGCTCGGCGCCGTGCGTCCGGGCGAGCGCATGCCGACCACCGAAGACCTCGTTCTCGGCCTGGAATGGCACGGGACCGGGACGGCATTTCGCATCGACGGCTACCTCAAGCGAACGGCGGACCTCCTTCTCCCGCCACTCCCTGATGATCCGGTGAACGCGCCGCTCGTGGTGCCCGCAGGGCGGACCCGGGCATACGCCCGCGCCAGGGGGGGCGAGGCGACGTTGCGCCATCGGCGCGGCGAGGCCGAAATCTCGGCATCCTACACTCTGGCTTTCGCCGAGATCGAGCAGGACGGCGTGCGGTATATTCCGCGTTACGACCGGCGCCACACGGTGGACCTCTCGGCCGTGCTCCCCTTGGGCAGGCGCGGCCTGTTCAGCGCCCGGCTCGTCGCCGCGACCGGCCAGCCGTTCACTCCTGCGACGGGTCGGGCCAGATTCCTCCACTACGATCCAGTGACGGGACGATACCATCCGATCGGCTCCAATGTGCTCCTTCTCGGGGAGCACAACTCGGAGCGGCTGCCGAGTTACCTCCGACTCGACGTCGCCGTACGCAAGGAGTACGACAAATCCTGGTTCGGCGGGGTCAAGATCACGCCTTACCTGCAGGTCCTCAACGTGCTCAATTCGCAGAACGTGCTGGCCGCGAATCCGAACCAACAGTACGCTCCGACCTACCGGGCAGTGAACGAATACTTCCCGCAGCTCCCATTCCTTCCGACGTTCGGGGTCGAATGGCGATTCTGATGCGTATTCGGGGTTGTGCAGCCGTCGCCGCGGCGTTGATGGCCACGGGGTGCGATCTGGTGCGGGAACCGACCGTCATCGACTCGCTGGAGCACCCGGCGACGGTGCACGCGATCCTCCGGGCGGGCGACGACACGGTGCGGGTGCTGATTTCGCGGGCGCGCGCCCTGAATGATTTCGACATGGTTCCGGTGACCGGCGCGGAGGTGTGGATCCATGGTCCATCGGGCCCGGTCGCGTTGCGCGAGACGGGGCCGGGAATGGGCCCGTGTACAGGCGGGGTTCCCGTGTCCCCTGCCGAGTCTCCGGGAGACGCCGAGGGGGCAGGCTGCTACATCGGCGTTTTGCCTACCACCGTGCGATCCGGCGAGCGCTATGGGTTGCGGATCAGACTCCCGTCCGGCGAGCTGGTCGTCGGTGAGACTTATGTGCCAATACCTCCGACGGTCAGCCTGAATTCCGCCAGCCGTTTGGTCCTGCGTACGGGGCCGGACGGATGGGTCGACCCACCCGTCGTCCGCATGATGTGGTCCCGCGGTCCGGACGCCGCGGCGCTGGAATTCGATGTCGGGTTGGGCGTGGCGTACGCCGGAGGCGACGTGGTACCCGGGGCCTGGTGCGTGGTCTCCGCCTCGCCCTATCCGTTCTTGACCTATCTGTTCGGGAGGCGCGACCCGGCCGGGGAGATCGAGTTGCGCGTATACGGCGCCGCTTGCGAGGTGATGCCCGATCCTACGGACCCCGGCCGGGTCGAAACTGTCCACTGGGACTCCGTTTCGGTCACGGTTCACGTCGCCGCGGCGGATACGGCGTACAGAGACTACGTCGAGAATCGTTTCGATAACGTGCGGCCGTGGCCCCGAGCCGCCGCCGGACTCGAGGGCGCCGTCGGCGTTTTCGGCGCCGTTGCGGTGACGGAAGTCCCTCTCATGATCGTCCGCGAAAACCCTTGAAGCGCGGCGTCGTTGGGCGGGCTCCTTCGGCGGCGTCGTACGGCGGCCTCACCTTGCCGGAAACACCCGCAACGCCGATGCCTCGAGGCGGGCGACGACCTCTCGCCCGGGCTCGAGGCCCAGCACCTCGACGGCGTGCCGGGCGACGAGGGCGGTGAGCGATACGTCGCCCTCGAGCCGGATTCGCACCATCCCGCCGGCCGGCACGAGCGCCGCGACGCGGAGCAGCACGCGGTTGCAGGCACCCGCCTCCACCTCGTCCGGGAGGGCGAGCGCGATTTCTTCGGGGCGGTAGGCGACGGTGACCGGCGTGCCGGGCGGGAGCGCGGCGCCGTCCGGAGCGATTCCGGCGAGGCGTGGTCCGGCCCCGCGCGCGATCTCCATCGCGACCATCACACGCTCTCCCTCACAGGCGACGACGCGCCCCCCACCGAGCAGCTCCGCGCCGGTGACTGCCGCCACGAACGGCGTGGCCGGACGGAGCACGATCTCTTCGGGTGTGCCGGTCTGGACGATCCGGCCCTCCTCCATGACCGCGATCCGGTCGGCAAGGGCGAAGGCGTCGGCGGGGTCGTGCGTGATCAGGATGGCGGCGTTGGCCTGGGTGCGGATCGTCCGCGCGAGGTCCTCGCGGAAGCGGCGCCGCACGGTCACGTCCAGGTTCGCCGTCGGCTCGTCGAAGAGGAGCAGTTCGGGCATGGGCGCGAGCGCCCGGGCCAGGGCCACCCGCTGCGCCTCGCCGCCGGACAGTTCGTTGACGGGTGCGCGGGCGAGGGACTCGATGCCGAGGAGGGCGAGGAGCTCGGCGACGCGGGCCTCGCGCTCGCGTCGCTTGAGACCACGCGCCCGGAG
>VSDC01000292.1:0-3714 GCA_047459275.1 Gemmatimonadota bacterium | reverse complement strand
CCGGGTCAATTCCTCGTCAACCTCAGGGACGTGAGCGAGCACGCGAGCTTCACGATGCGGACGCTCACGTACCACGAGGCCATCCCCGGCCACCACATGCAGATGGCGCTGGCGATGGAGAACCGGAGCATCCCACTGTTCCGCAGCTTCGTCCCCGCGATCGCCTTCATCGAGGGGTGGGGGCTGTACGCCGAGCGGCTCGCCGACGAGGCGGGGTTCTTCGCGGACCCGTACGACCGGCTCGGCTACCTGAACGCGGACCTGCTCCGCGCCGCGCGGCTGGTGGTCGACACCGGGATCCACTGGAAGCGCTGGACTCGCCAGCAGGCGATCGACTACATGCTGGCGAACACGGGGCTCATGGAGGCGGACGTGGTCGCCGAGGTCGAGCGCTACATCGTCGCGCCGGGGCAGGCGACCGGGTACAAGGTCGGGCAGCTCGCGTTGGTGGAGCTGCGGGAGCGGGCGCGGGAGCGGCTGGGCGACCGCTTCGACATCCGCGATTTCCACCAGGTCGTGCTGGGCGGCGGCCCGATGCCGTTCACCGTGCTCGAGACGGTGGTCGAGGACTGGATCGAGGCGACGCTGGCGGGTTAACCCGCCGGCGCCGGCTCTGGTCCGTCGAGCAGGCGCACCGCCACGGCCTGGACCAGGAGCGCCCGCGCCCGTTCGGCGATCTCGTCGAGGGAAACGGTCGGCGCGTGCGCGAAGACCTGTTCGACGTGGCGCCGCATCTCTTCGAACGATGGGAGCTGCGGGAGGTGAATTCCCGCCAGCAGCGTCTCCGCCCCGGCGCCGGCCGATCGCAGCTTCTCCTTCAGTTCCTCCCACGTGGGCGTCTGGGCCCACGCGGCGCGAACCTGGGCGGCGATCTTCTCGACCGGGTAGCTGTGCACGATCTGGTGCGCGGCCTTCTCGACGACCTTGCGGCCGAGGCGCCGCTCGTTTCGGACGACATCGGGCGGCGGCTCGCCGAGGTCCCACACGATCCGGAACCACGAGAGCACCCTGAGCACGTAGTAGGTCGGGTCGATCTCCCACCAGCGGAAGCCCTGCCGCGTCGAGCGCTGATACGCGTGGTGGTTGTTGTGCCACCCCTCGCCCAGCGTGATGAGCGCCAGCCACCAGTTGTTGCGCGAATCGTCGCCGGTCAGGTAACGCTGAGTGCCGTGCACATGCGCCAGCGAGTTGATCATGAAGGTGCCGTGGTAGAGGAGCACGGTACTCCAGAAGAAGCCGACGACGAGTCCGGGCCAACCGGCCAGCAGGAAGCAGCCGACCGCGAGCGCGGCCGCCACGACGTAGGGGTGCCGCTCGAGCCAGACCAGCTCGGGGTAGCGGGTCAGGTCGGGGACGGTCGAGTAGTCGACCTCGTCGTTGCGGCGCGCGAAGATCCACCCCACGTGGGAGTAGAGGAAGCCGTGGTGGCGCGGCGAGTGGACGTCGAGCTCGGTGTCGGAGTGGAGGTGGTGGTGGCGGTGGATCGCCGCCC
Source organism: Gemmatimonadota bacterium (assembly GCA_047459275.1). Classification (GTDB taxonomy): domain Bacteria; phylum Gemmatimonadota; class Gemmatimonadetes; order Longimicrobiales; family RSA9; genus CALBZE01. Next base: position 2,222 of record VSDC01000292.1, on the reverse strand, counting down.
ACCAGAGGACGCCGCGCTGCGCGGAGCTCTGGGCCAGGAGGGCAAGGAGGAACTGGCCGACCCGGCTCGTCTTGAAGGAGCGGTGCGAGAAGTAGCGGTGGTATCCGGCGGTCACGCCGACCATGCGGACCACGTAGAGGACGACGCACAGGACCAGCGCTTCCGCGGTCACGCCCGTCCAGATCGCCGCGAAGCAGGCGAGGTGCACGAGGACGAACGGGAGGGTTGCGGGATAGATGATGTCGTCGTGGAATTCCGTCGCCTCGGAGGAGGCGTGATGTCGCTCGGTCATGCGATCCTTTCCGTCCAGCCCCGGATCGCACGCGAGCCGCTGCTGGTCTGGGTGGGAGAAGGCCGGTATGGCTGGGACGCAGGAGCGGCCCGGCGTCCGGCCGGTTCGTGTCCCCGAACGTTCGCGGAACGGTACGGCGAAGTCAAGGACCGTCTGGAGGCAGCGTGGTGATGCGTAGGACGACATTCATGACGGAGCGGCGGTGTCACGCGTGGCCGGCGGGGCGGCGCAACGGACAGTCGGTGGTGCGACGGCACTTCGGGCTGGCGGTGCGGCGAAACGGGTGGTTCGCGGCGCCGTGGATCGCGGGCGCGTGCTTCGTTGCGGCGGCCTGCGGCGCCGGGGCGGGTGCCGGCGACAGGGTGCTCGTCGCCGAGGTCGCCTACGAGATGCCGGTGCTGGAGGAGGTGACACGGATCCGCAAGCTGGTCCGGGTCGAGGAGACGGGCGAGTTCTGGAACTTCAACTCCGGCGAGCCCCACTTCATCAAGGCCGATTCGGCCGGGCGGGTCCTCGCCGCCTTCGGGGAGCGTGGCGAGGGCCCGGATGAGATCGGGTATCCGGCGGCGATCGTGGGCGCGGGCGCGGATTGGGTGGAGCCCGTCGATTCTCCTCGCGAGGCCTGGCGCAGGTTCGACCTGACCGGCAAGGAGATCGCCTCCACCCCGCTGCCGGGCACGCAGCGACTTCGTGTCGTCGTGGACCTGGAGCTGACGTCCTATGGCGACCAGTACCAATCGTACTTCGACGGCGACCGGTTCATCTTCCCGAACTTCCCGCGCGGGCTGGAGAACACGCAGCACTTCTGGCGGACGCGCCTCGACCAGGTGGATCGCAGGTCGGGGCAGATGTCCACGATCTTCGATTTCTGGACCTGGCACGCCGATCATCGCGAGCAGCTCCAATCCGCGCGAGCCCTGGCGCCCATCCCTCTGTGGAGCGTGTGCCCGGATGGCGCGGTGGCCGTGTACCGGCCTTTTGCGGACTCGCTCCGGGTTCTCGGAAAGAGCGAGGCGTCGGCCGCGGTCCCGCGTGCGCCGGAGCAGCTCCGTGACGGAGACGCCATTGGATTCGTGCGAGGCTTGATCGACCTCCAGGTATCCGCCGGCACGATTGCGCCGGAGGACGCCGAGAGCGTGACGAACATGGTCGTGCGCGAATCGAAGGCGCAGGGTGACTTCGGGCCCTTCGCGCCCGCGTACATAAGGATGCATTGCGACCACCGCCGTCGCTTCTGGCTCCAGCGCTTCTCGACCGAGGACCATTTCCTCGGGTTCGGGGACACCTGGGACGTATTGAGCCCGGAAGGCGAGCACCTGGGCGCTGTCAGGTTCCCGTCCCGGTTCCGGCCGATGATCTTCGAGGACGACGGGATCTGGGGCGTGCGGGAAGACTCGCTGGACGTGAATCAAGTGGTGAAGGTGGCGTATCCGAGGGGGTTGTAGGCTGGGGCGCCCGGCGTGACCGCGACGCTTCTCCGGCTGACCGGTTACGGCTGCGAGCGGGTCGGTACGCCCCGCAGCACGGCGCCGGCCCGGGCTCCGTGGTGTTGTTCCCCGCGGGCCCGGGCCGGTGCTTTCTGCGGCCCGTTCAGGCTGACGCGCTCCGCCACCGCGTATGGGCAGTTCACCCCGCGCCGGCCTCAGTTGCCGGAACGCGTCGCATCCTTCCCCTGCGCCGCCGTCTCCGTCCGCAGCGTCGGGTACTTGATCCCGAGCTGCTCCAGGTAGGTGTCGTACTTGGTTTCGTCGTAGTAGAACGGCCGGAGCTTCTCGCGGTACTCGGCCATGGTCCGCTCGTTCAGCCAGATCGGCGGCGGATCGTTGGCCGTGATGAAAGGCGTGTACTTGATGTCCTTCGTCTGGACGTCGCGGAAGTAGGCCCAGGCGTCCTCGACGAGCTTCGGGTTCAGGAAGAACTCGAGGGCGGT
>VSDC01000291.1:0-3718 GCA_047459275.1 Gemmatimonadota bacterium | reverse complement strand
CCGGGCTCGTCGAATACATCAAGTCCGATCCCGCGCTCGCGGCGATCCCGGTCGTCGTCTTCGGTTCGCACGTAGAAGGGGCGCGGCTGCGGGCGGCCCGGGAGGCGGGCGCCGATCGCGTCCTGGCGCGCTCGGCCTTCGTCCGCGACCTTCCCGATCTGCTCTGCTGAAAGAACGACGCCCGGGGAGACATGCTTCCCGGGCGCCTCTCGTCGGATCGGCCGTTACCGTCAGGCGGCGTCCGCCTCTTCCTTGAGCTTGCAATCGATGCAGTAACGCGCGTGGGGAAGGGCATCCAGACGATCGAAGTTGATCAGGTTGCCACAGTTGTGGCACTTCCCGAAGTTGTCCGGATCCTTGTACAGACGGCGAAGAGCTTCCTCGATCCGGTACAGGTACCGCCCCTCCTTGCTCGCGAAGAGGAGCATCTTCTCCCGCTCCATCGCGTCGGTGCCGAGATCCGCGATGTGATCCGAGTAGGAGTAGAGATCGGAGTCCGCTTGCTCGGCCGCGTGCTTGGCCAACTCGTCGAACTGACCAAGGGAACGTAGCGCCCGTTCACGCTCGCGCAGCAGACGCTTCTGGAGGTGCAGCAGCTTTTCCTTGGACAGCTTTTTCGCCATCTGCTTCTCGCCTCTCCTGCTGGTCCATGCCGCCGATCCACATCGTGCGGATCGGTGGGGCCACAGCGCCCTGCGCCGTCGGCGACGGCCGCGCGGCAAATGTAGGCCGAAGGTACGAAAAACACAAGCCGCCCAATGCGGGACGAGGGAGGGCGGCCGCTTTGTGTAACCCGTTGTCACACAAAGATGTTATTGGTTCGTCCGTCGGACGGCATCCGGGCGGCGGCCTGTTGTATGCCATACACCCGCGACCCGGTCCGGAGTTCCCGGCTCGCGATGTGGCGAGATCGTTGCTCCGGCCACCGGCGCGTAGGTATCATCGAGGGAACCACGAAAGGACACCGGAAAGGGAGGGGACCATGGCCGAGGTCGAGGGGGCTCTGGAAGCGTTGTTGATCGAAGAGCGTCGGTTTGCGCCTCCTTCGGAGTTCAGGGAGCGGGCGAACGCGTCGGATCCGGGGATCTACGCCCGAGCGGCCGCGGACCCCGAGGCTTTCTGGGCGGAGTGGGCGCGGGAGCTGGACTGGATCGAACCGTGGGATCGCGTGCTGGACTGGCGGCCGCCGCACGCGCAGTGGTTCGTGGGCGGGAAGCTGAACGCGGCGTACAACTGCGTGGATCGGCATGCGGCGGGCGCGCGGCGGAACAAGGCGGCGCTGATCTGGGAGGGCGAGCCGGGGGACGTCCGGGTGCTAACGTACTGGGATCTGTACCGGGAGGTGAACAAGTTCGCGAACGTCCTGAAGCGGTTGGGCGTGCGCGCGGGTGATCGGGTGGCGATCTACCTGCCGATGATCCCGGAGGCGGTGGTGGCGATGCTGGCGTGTGCGCGGATCGGCTCGCCGCACTCCGTGGTGTTCGGCGGCTTCTCGAGCGAGAGCTTGCGGGACCGGATCAACGACGCGCAGGCGAAGGTGCTGATCACCGCCGACGGCGGGTACCGGCGGGGCAGGGTCGTGCAGCTTAAAGCGGAGGCGGACCGGGCGCTGGAGGAGACACCGTCGATCGAGCACGTGGTGGTGGTCGAGCGGGGGGTGGCCGGCGAGGCGCACGTGCGCATGCGGGAGGGCCGCGACTACTGGTACCACGAGTTGATGGCGGATGCCGAGCGCATGTGTCCGCCGGAGCCGATGGATGCGGAGGATATTCTCTACATCCTGTACACGTCGGGGACGACGGGGAAGCCGAAGGGCGTGGTGCACACGACGGGCGGGTACCTGACGCACGTCCTCGCGACGACGAAGCTCGTCTTCGACCTGAAGGACTCGGACTGCTACTGGTGCACCGCCGACATCGGCTGGGTGACCGGTCACAGCTACATCGTCTATGGGCCGCTGGCGGCCGGCGCAACAGTGGTGATGTACGAGGGCGCGCCGGACTGGCCCCATCGTGGGCGGTTCTGGGAGCTGATCGAGAAGTACGGCGTGACGATCTTCTACACGGCGCCGACGGCGATCCGCTCCTTCATGCGCTGGGGCACCGAGTGGCCGGAGAAGTACGACCTGTCCTCGCTCCGACTCCTCGGGACGGTAGGCGAGCCGATCAACCCCGAGGCCTGGGTCTGGTACCACGAGCACATCGGCCGGGGTCGCTGCCCGATCGTGGACACCTGGTGGCAGACGGAGACGGGCGGGATCATGATCACTCCGCTCCCGGGGCTCACGGAGACGAAGCCGGGGAGCGCGACGGTCGCGTTCCCGGGGATCGAGGCCGCCGTGCTGAACGACGCGGGCGACCCGGTGTCCGCCGGCTACCTCGCCATTACGCGGCCGTGGCCGGGGATGATGCGCACGATCTACGGCGATGACGAGCGGTATCGACAGACCTACTGGTCCAAGTGGCCCGACACGTATTTCCCGGGCGACGGCGCGAAGCGGGACGAGGACGGCTACTTCTGGATCCTCGGCCGTGTGGACGACGTCCTGAACGTTGCGGGTCACCGGATCGGAACGATGGAGGTCGAGAGCGCGCTCGTCGACCATCCGGCGGTGGCGGAGGCGGCGGTGGTCGGGCGGGCGCACGACGTGAAGGGGCAGGCGATCGCGGCGTTCGTGACGCTCAAGGAGGGGTACGAGCCGCACCCCGACCTCAAGGAAGAGCTGAGGCAGCACGTGGTCGAGAAGATCGGGGCGATCGCGCGCCCGGACGACGTCCTGTTCGCGGCCGACCTGCCCAAGACGCGGTCGGGGAAGATCATGCGCCGTCTGCTCCGGGACGTGGCCGAAGGGCGTGCCCTGGGCGATACGACGACGCTCGCCGACCCGGCCGTCGTCGCCCGGCTCAAGGAGGAGTACGAAGGGCAGGAGGCCTGAGAAGGACTCGAAGGCGGCCCGTTACCCGATCGTTATCGGATCCTCTTGTTCGACTCGACCGGGGACCCTACCTTGGTGCGCGCCTCCGGCGGCGACGCCGGGGGCGTCAAGAACTTCACACATGGAGGGTTCCATGTTTTCGCGTTCGTTGTTGAGTCGAGGCCGCCTCGCCGGCCTGCTCGCATTGTTGCTCTCCGTCGCGCCCGCTGCGATGGCGCAGTCGACGGCGTCGATCACCGGCCGGGTGACCGATGACGCCGGCGCGCCGCTGTCCGGTGCCCAGGTCATCGCGACCGATGGGCTGACCGGGCTCCAACTCGGCGCGTTCACGCAGACGGACGGCCGCTACACGATCTCCGGCCTGCGTGCAGGCGCGACGTACACCGTCCAGGTGCGGATGATCGGCTACGGCGCCACGTCCGCCACGGGGATCGTCCTCTCGGCGGGTGAGACCCGTACCCTCGACTTCACGCTCGGTAGCCAGGCGATCGGTCTCGACGCGATCGAGGTCTTCGCGGAGCGCGCCATCGAGCGCCGCACCCCCGTCGCCTACACGGACATCCAGAAGACCCAACTCCAGCGCCAGCTCGGGTCCCGGGACATCCCGATGGTGCTGACCACGACGCCCAGCGTCTACGCCACGCAGCAGGGCGGCGGCGCCGGCGACTCGCGGGTCAACGTGCGCGGCTTCAACCAGCGCAACGTCGCCATCATGATCAACGGCGTCCCGGTCAACGACATGGAGAACGGCTGGGTCTACTGGTCGAACTGGGATGGCGTCGG
>VSDC01000290.1:0-3746 GCA_047459275.1 Gemmatimonadota bacterium | reverse complement strand
CCGCTCGGCGAACTCCACCCGCTCCTCCAGCAGCGCCAGCCGCTGCGACACCTCCTCGAGCAGCTGCTCCACCCGCTCGTTCGTCTCCAGCCGCGCCACCGACCGCTTCTCCTGCACGAGGACCTCGAGGTAGGCCCCGAGACGCCGCGTGATCGGCCACAATAGGACGACCGCCGCCGTCGTGACCATGAACGACACCGAGATGATGACGCCCGCGAGTTCTCCCGTCATTACCGATCTCCTTGCTCCGTCCGCCGCGCGGAGCGCTCGCCCGGTGGTGGCGCCCGCTACCGACACGAATATTGATTCCCGCGTCCCCGGTTCGAAAGGATCTCGGGATGATGCCCCCGATCCGCCGAGCAGCCGGCGGCCTGCACCGCCAGAGTCTGCAGAAGCTGCTCGAACGCGTTGGATTGGGGTGACGGGCGATCCGGCGGGCGGCGCGCCCGCGCACGGGCGCGTCCCGGCCGGCTCGCGTCCCTCGACGTACCGATTCCAGGCAACGGGAAGGAGGCGACATGTCCAACCGAGCGGTGCTTTCACTCGTCCTTGCGGCCTCTCTCGCCCTCGGGGCCTGCGCCGCGGGACAGCGGGCAGAGGACGGCGACGCCCTGAGCCGCGAGTTCGAGGCGACACTGAACCGCCACCTCGACGCGATCCGCACGCGCGACCTCGCCGGGATCGAAGCCACGATCACCAGCGGGCCCGAGCTCGTCCTGATCTTCCCGAACGGTCACCGCACCACGACCCGGGACGAGTACATGGACTTCCACCGGAACTGGTTCGCCAGCGACACGTGGACCATGCACATCGAGGTCCTGGACGTGGAGGTGGGCCGCGACTTCGCGATCGCGATGACCCGCACCCTGTACGAGGACGTCGCCGACGGCGAGCGCGTGCAGAGCCGGAGCTGGCTGACGCTGACGTTCCGACGCGAAGGCGACCGCTGGGCGCTCTACCACGACCAGAACACGCGCATCCCCTGAGAACGTCTCAACCGAACGCCTCACGGATCGCGGGCGTGAGCCGTACGAGGAAGTCGTGGACCGGCTCGAGCCCGAGTCCGAGGAGCATCCACAGCGGCGCGTAATCGAAGCGGACGTAGCCGTGAAGGTGCCAGCGCGCCCGCGTCGAGTAGTCCCAGGGGCACCGCCCCGTCGCCCGCGCGAGCGCCCACCCCGCGGCGTACTCGACCGCCAGGAACCCCGCGCCGTACACCGCCGCCCGCGTCGGCACAGGGTACGCCCGGACCAGCTCGTGGACCGGCTCGTACAGCGGGGCGATCATCCCGTAGATCGGGAACATCCACAGGTACGTCGTCCCCTCGAGCCGCCACCGCCGATCCGGCTCGCGCAGCCGCGTGAGCGCCGTGAAGACGATCTCGACGCACCAGCCGAGGACGCCGTAGGCGACGAAGCGAAGAAGCATCCCTCCCGCTGCCCGATCGACGGCCGCCGGGGCCGAGTCCCCGAGCACGGCGTTCGGGGATGCACGGAAAGGGCCGGCGGGAAAGCGGCGCGGCCGGGGCGTGGGCCCTTCGCGTCAGCCCATTACCCCCGGCCGCGCGCCACGAGCAGCCGGTATGCGATGAGGATGAGGATCGCGCCCGCCACCGCGATCGCGAACGACCGCAGGTCGAAGCCCGTGACGCGCCCCCAGTTGAAGACCTCGGTCCCGAGGAACCCGCCCACGACGGCGCCCCCGATCCCGAGGAGAATGGTCACTAGACAGCCGCCCGGATCCTTGCCGGGCATGAGGAACTTGGCGATCCCGCCAGCGATGAGGCCGAAGAGGATCCAGGAGAAAAGCCCCATCCACTAGACCTTGAAGCCGGACACCAGTTCCTTGAGCCGCTCGGCGGCCTCGAGGAGCTGGGCGGCGGCGGCGCTCATCTCTTCCGTCGACGCGGACTGCTCCTGCGCGGCCGCGCTGACCTGCTCCGCGCTCGCCGCGTGCATCTCGGTGGTCGCGCCGACCGCCCGCACCGTCTCCTCGACAGACGCGACGGCGCTCATGTTCTCCCGGGCGACCTGGGCGACGCGGGCCGCCGCCTCGCGGACCTGGTTCACCGCGGCGATGATCTCGTCGAACGCCGTCTCGGCGCTCTTCGACACCCTCTCGACGCCGGCGACCTTGGCCGTCCCCTTCTCCATCGTCGCGACGACGTGGCGGATCTCCTTCCGGATCTCGCGCACCGTGAGCGCGACCTCCTCCGCCGCGCGGGCGCTCTGGTCCGCCAGCTTGCGCACCTCGTCGGCGACGACGGCGAAGCCGCGACCGTGCTCGCCCGCACGCGCCGCCTCGATCGCCGCGTTCAGGGCCAGCAGGTTCGTCTGGCTCGCGATCCCCTGGATCGTCTCGACGAAGTCGGTGATCTTCTCCGACGCCTCGTCGAGCGTGTGCACTTCCTGCCCCGACGCCTCGACGACCTCGCGGATCTCGAGGAGCATCTGGAGCGCCTCGCGGATGTCGCGCTGCCGGTTCTCGGCCAGGGCCTGGATCCGGTCGCCGAGCTGGTTGAGCTGCTCCGACGAGTCCGTCGCCTCGACGGCGCGCTTGCGGATCTCCTCCAGCGCCAGCTCGACCGTCTTGAGCCCCTCGACCTGGCGCTCCGCGCCCGACGTGATCTCGACCATCGCCGTCGAGACCTCGCCGCTGGACGCGGCCACCTGCTCCGAGATGCTCGAGAGGTCCGACGCCGACGCGCTGATCTGCTCCGCCGTGGTGACCGTTTCACCGACGATCGTGCGCAGCCGCTCGGCCATCGTGCTGAACGCGCCGGACAGCACGCCGAACTCGGTCGGCATCCGGCCGTCGAGCTGGACGTTCAGGTCGCCCGAGCCGAGCTGGTTCGCGGCGGCGACCAGACGCTTCAGCGGCACGTGGATCGCGCGCACCGTGCGCATCACGATGTACGTGCTGATGGCGACGGCGATGACGAGGAGCAGGAGGAGCACCGGCTGCCGCTCCGACGCCTCTCGCCGGACCGCCGCGGCCGCGTTCGCGACCTTGGTCATCTCGCCGGCGCTGAGCGCCTGGATCTCCTGCTTCAGCTCCTGGAGCAGCGTCTTCGTGCCCTCCAGCGACTCGACCGCGCGCGTCTGCCGGCCCAGGTCGCGGAGCGCGTGCGCGAGCGCGTAATGCACCTCGAGCCGCGCGTGCAGGTCCTCGATCCGGGCGAGCTGCATCTGCTCCGCAGCCTGGAGCCCTGAGAGGTTGCCGTAGCTGGTCCTCAGCGCGTGCACCTGCGCGCCCACGCGGCGGAATTCCTCCGCGTCCTCCGACTGGCCGCTCACCAGGTAGTGCTCGCCCACGGCGATCTGGTCGAGGACCGAAGCCTGGAGCCGCATCCCCAGGTCGCCGCTCTCGTAGAGCACGTCGATCTGGCCGGAGACCTGGTCGGCGAACTCGTTGAGCTGGCGCATGCCCGAGTACCACATGAAGAGCATCCCGGCGACCAGCACGCCGTACGCGGCGAAGAGCCGGACCTGGATCCGGTTGAAGACGCCCGTCATCGTCTGCATGGATGGACCGTCCATGGTTGAACTCGGGGAGGGGTGGCCATAATGGCTTGGGACCGGTGCGGTTGTCAACGCCATCCCCGCGTGCGCCGTGCGTCGGCTGCGGCGTGTGCACCGTGCATGGGCCGCGGCCTATGCATCGACCATCGGCCGCGGCTTGACATTCACCAATCGCGGGCGCTAAGAGGAATGCGACAGAGCCGCCGTGACGTGCGGCGCTCGCGG
>VSDC01000289.1:0-3750 GCA_047459275.1 Gemmatimonadota bacterium | reverse complement strand
AGGGCCTGGGGCTCGGCATCAGGGCTCAGGGCCTGGGGCTTAGGGCTCAGGGGTTGGGCGTCGGAGGCTGCCCGGAGTTCCCTAAGCCCTGAGCCCTGAGCCCTATGCCCCGGGGCGGCGGGGCCGGGGGCGGCACGCAGCTCCCCAAGCCCTGAGCCCCGAGCCCTGAGCCCTTCGACGGGCGCGCCGGTCCTCCCGAAATACTCGAAAATACTCGCCAACAGAAACAACACCGCGCTCGTCTTCGTCGCCAGCCCGCTCACGCCGGTGATGTTGAGGTGCGCGGCCTCGGGGCCGAGGAGGAAGTCGGCGTCCAGGTAGACGGGCGCCTGGAGCCCGCCGGCCGTGTAGAGGCCGACCGGGATGCCGGTGCCGCCGGGCTTCGCGTAAGCGTCCATGCGGAGCGCGACGCGGACGTCCTCGTCGTCGGCCAGGTAGACCGGGCCGCCGGGGACGGGCTGGAGCGGCTCCTCGGGCTCGTGGCGCAGGACGGCGGCGGTGTAGACGCGGATCTCGGGCCGCTCGGTCGGTATGGGGAACTCGGGCGCCGGCTGGCCCTCCATCCCGATGTAGTCGTGGAGCACGCTCTCGACATCGGTCCACGCGGCGCCGTCGACGACGATCCCGTAGACCGTGACCGGGCGCGGCCGGTCGACGCAAAGCTTGACCAGCGCGCCGATCCCGACGGGCGAGTCCGGCGCGGTCCAGAAGTGGAACTCGTGCGGCGTGTTCGGCTTGCGTTCCGTGCCGACGACGCGGCCGATCGGCTCGAGGTCCTTCCCCATGGCGCTCCGTTCGAGTGGAGATTCCACGGTATTGTAAGCCGGGGTCGCGCGGCGGCCAATGGGCGGGATCGAATCTACGCCACCCCCTCCCCGAGCACCTGGATCGTTTCGCCCGAGATCCCGCCGCTGGCGTCGCTCGCCAGGAAGAGCACCACGTTCGCGACCTCCTCCCGGGTCACCCATTTCACCGACGCCGGGTCTCCGACCGCGGCGCGGTTCTGCTCGGTGTCGATCATCCCGGGCGCCACGGCGTTGACGCGCACGCCGTTCGCCGCCTCCTCGGCCGCCATGGCGCGGGTCAGCGCCGCGACGCCGGCCTTGGCGGCGCTGTAGGCGCCCAGGTTCGCGACGGCGCGGATCGCGGTGGGCGAGGCGAAGTTGACGATCGCGCCGCGCCGCTCGCGCAGCAGCGGGAGCGCCGCGCGGCTCATCAGGAAGGTCGTGCGTGTGTTCCGCTGCACCTCGCGCTCCCACTCCTCGGCGGTCGTCTCCGCGACCGGCTTCACGACGGTCAGCCCGCCGGCGGCGTTGACCAGGACGTCCAGGCGGCCGAACCGCTCCCTGACGGCCGCGACGACGCGCTCGGCCCCGGCCTCGTCCGTCAGGTCCGCCAGGATCCCGATCACCTCGCCGTCCCGGCCGAGCTCCGCGGCGATCGACTCGACCTCGGGGCGCACGTCCGTGATGGCGACGCGCGCGCCCTGCGTGAGGAATGCGCGGGCGAGGGCGTAGCCGACCTGGCCGCGGGCGCCGACGCCCGTCACGAGGACGACTTTGTCGTTCATGGAACCATCCTCCCTCCACGCGACCGAGGGCGTCCACCGCAGCTCGGCCATCCCGGCCAGGAGCAGCGCGGCCCCGGTCGCGAAGTACAGGACCCCGGGATCGATCTTCGGGATGAGGGACGTCGCCGCGGCGACGGTGCCGAGCGCGGCGCCCAAGAGCGCCAGCGCCGCGGAGCCGCGAAGGCGCGCGGCGAGGGCGGTGAGCACGGAACCGAGGGTGTAAGCGGGCGCGGCCAGGAAGAGGAGCGCCGCGACCGCGGTCCAGAAGCCGGGACTCCGGATCCCCCGGATCTCGGTGTAGGCGTCGCCGAAGAGACCGGCGGCGGCGAACACCAGGATCACGGCCATCCAGCGCCCGCGCGTCGACCCCGACCGGTCGGCGGGCAGGCCGACCCAGAACGCGGCGGCGACCGCGCCGAGGGAGAGGGCGAGGAGCATCCCGCCGGAGGCGAGCGCGCCCGGCCCGGCGACGAGGAGGAGCGCGGTCCCCGCCGTGGTGCTCACGCCGAGCGCCGCCGCGACGACGAGGATCGCGCCGGGGAGCACGAACCGGCGGTATGCACGCTCGTCGTTCACGACGCGAAGCGGCCGTACTCGCCGCGGAAGAAGATGAGGGGGGTGTCCGCCCGCGCATCGCCGGCCAGGACCTCGCCCACGAAGATGCTGTGGTCGCCGGCCGGGTGAACGGCGTGGACGCGACAATCGAGCCAGCCCATGGCGTCCTCCAGGATCGGGGCGCCGGTCCTCTCCTCGCGGAACGCAACGCCCCGGAACTTCTCGAGCGGCTCGGCACCCGCGAACCTCCGCGACAGCGACTCCCCGTGGAAGGGGAGGATGTTCACGGCGAAGTACCCGGCGCGGCGGATGCACTCGTGGGAATCGGCGTGCTTCTCGACGCACACCAGGACGAGGAGGGGCTCCAGCGATACGGAGCTGAACGCGCTGACCGTGAGCCCGCACGGCGTGCCGGTGTCGGGATCGCGGGTGGTGACCACGGCGACGCCCGTCGCGAAGTGCCCCATGATGCGCCGGAATTCTGCGGCGTCCATCCCAGGTCCCGTCCGTTCCCGTCCGATTTCGGTCATCGTCGTGGCGCGTTCCTTTCCCCACCCGTCGGCACGGTCGTGGTCACAGTCGGGGCGCGCGGGTCCGGAGGTATTCCTCGCAGTCGCGGATCGGGTAGAGGAGCCGGTCCCAGCGTGCATCCGGGAGCGAGAGCGGCGCGGTCTCGGCGAGGATCCAGCGGCTGATCTCGTCGGCGCGCTCGATCGTCTCCTCCGTGGCGGCGGCCTCCACGCGCACCAGCCCGAAGAAGGCGTCCCGCCCGGCGGCCGACCGGAGCCGCAGGTACCACGAATAGACCGGCGTGAAGCTCCGCGTACCCGGCCGGAACACACTCGACCGCTCGCCCGGCCTCAGGGCGAGAACCGTGCGCGCGTCGTCGCCGTCGAAGAAGCGCGTGCGGTGGCTCTTCACGACGCCGACCGCCCGCGGGCACCGGGCCAGCTCCTGCGTCAGGGTGAGGCTGCCGTCGACGAGGAGCCAGCCGTCGTGGGACTCGCGGCACCACCGATCGGCGAGCGCGCCCTCGAGCGATTCCCGCCAGCGATTGACCGCCTCGGCTGCTCGTGCGTAGATCGCGGGCGGAAAGAGCGGCAGCGGTTCTCCCTCCGGCGGGCTCGTGTCGAACAGCGCGACATCCGACACGACCGCGGCCCGGATCTGGTCGGGCGAGACGTACCGGAACGGAAAGAAGACCGCCTCGCGCTCTTCCAGATAGCGCGTACTCAGCCCGTCCCCGCCGTCGGCCGCCGTGAGCGTAGTCATACGCCGCTCGCTGCGGGCGCGGATCACCGCCGCCGCGTACGCGTAGACTATGGGCACCGGCCCGTGGTACAGCGCGACCGCGGAACGCTGGATCCCGTCGAGGAACGCCGTGAACGCGCTCGCCGACGGCGCGCCGACGGAGTGAGCGGCCAGCCGGTCCGCCCCTCCCTCGACGATCTCGGCTTCGGCCACGCCCAGCGCTTCGCCGAACCCCTCGAGCGGCGTGGGCTCGGGTCCGGCGACCGCCAGGTGGAACGGCGAGTCCGCTCCCCGCGCCAGACGGCGCAATCTCGCCATGAGCACGTTGCGTGCAGTACCCCCGTTTCCTAGTTTGGGCACCAAACCAGATACGA
>VSDC01000288.1:0-3759 GCA_047459275.1 Gemmatimonadota bacterium | reverse complement strand
CACCCGACCCGCCCCACGCGCATGGCGAGCGGCCACGTGATGCGCCGCGTCGCCTTGCCGCCGTCGCCCCAGAGGGGCGCCAGTTCCTCGCCGAGCGCCTCGACGGCGCCCGGGCCCCTGGCCTTCTCCAGCGCGCGCACGCCCGACCAGGTGCGCGCGTAGCCGAGCAGTTGCTCCAGCGTCCAGTCCGCGTGGAGCTCGAGCGCGGGTACGTGGGGCGATACTCCCTGTATCCGGCCGCGCGGTCGGAGAAGGGGTCGGGGAAGGTTGGGTGGGGCATGGTCGATTTGTTAGGTCTTAGTTCTTGGGTCTCGGGTGTTGGGTGTCGGGTGTCAGGTCCTAGGACCTAAGAGCTAATACCTAATGGCCGCCCCCCAGTTCGAATTCCACCACCGGCAGCATCCGACCTTTCTCTACGGTCGACTGCACCGCGCCCACCCTCGCTCCGCCCGCCCGCACGTAGAAGCCTTTCGCCTTCGGATCGCTCTCGACGAGGACCTTCGTCATGCCCAGCTCACGCGCTTGGTCCAGGGCATGCGCCAGCACGACGGATCCGATTCCCTGGCGCAAGAACTCCGGTTCGACGAACAGGTAATCCGGCCGAGCCACCTCTCCCCGGGGCGCGATCGAGTAGAATCCGGCGATTCGCCCGTCGACATCGGCAGCGTACACCACGTTGGCCGAGATGCACTCACCGGTCACGCGGAGCAGCGGCCGGCAGCGCTGCAGGAACTCTGCGCCGTAGCCCCACACGGCTTTCGATCGCATCGCGAGCTCGCTCAGCGCTTCGACTTCTCCTTCCCGCACCGGTCGAACCCGAATGCCTACGCCATTTTCGCCCAACCCGAGCCCCGAGACCCAAAAACTGAGACCCGAGACCTAGGCCCCAAGCCCCTAGCCTCGAACACACTTCTGTCTACATTATCCCACGAACGGCACGATTCGGCGCCGGCCGCGAGCAATGGGTGCCGCCAACGGCGCCGGTCGTTCTCTCCCTCGCGTCGCCCGTCCGAGCATCCCGGATCGGGGATCCCCGTCCGGTGATCGCCGGTAGTGTACGCGACGCGGCGATCCGCTTCTCGAGATGGTAGTCAGTGCCATGGTCAAAGGTAAGTCGTTCGGTCTCGCCCCCCGGATCTCGCTTCGTTCGGGCCTGCTCTGCCTCGGCCTCCTCGCCCTCGCGCCCGCGGCGGCGGCCCAGACGGTTCCGCAATACACTCGCGCCGATTCGATCCGCGGCTCGCTCACGGCGCCCGAGCGGACGTGGTGGGACGTGACCTTCTACGACCTGTACGTGGAGGTGAATCCTGCCGACTCCTCCATCGCCGGCTGGAACGCGATCACGTACAGGGTCGTCGAAGAGCCGAAGGAGATGCAGATCGACCTGCAGGCGCCGCTGGTGATCGACAGTGTCGTGCAGAACGGGCGGCGTCTCCCGGTCCGGCAGGACGGCGACGCCTGGTTCGTCCGCCCGGCCGGGTCGCAGCCGATCGGGTCCGTGCAGACGGTCACGGTCTACTACCACGGCAAGCCGCGCGTCGCGCCGAACCCGCCGTGGGACGGCGGATTCACCTGGACGACGGACGCGAAGGGCCGCCCGTGGGTCTCGACGTCGAACCAGGGGCTCGGCGCGAGCGTGTGGTGGCCGAACAAGGACATCGGCTGGGAGGAGCCGGACAGCCAGCGCGTGGCGATCCGCGTCCCCGATCCCATGATCCACGTCGGGAACGGCCGGCTCCGGGACGTGGTCAAGCACGACGATGGCACGACCACGTACGTGTGGTTCGTCGCGAACCCGATCAACAATTACGGGATCGCGGTCAACGCGGGCAGCTACGCGCACTTCGAGGACGTGTTCGAGGGCGAGCTCGGCACGCTGACGATGGACTTCTGGCCGCTCGACTACAACCTCGAGGCGGCCAAGCGGCAGTGGGCCCAGGCCAAGGAGATGCTCGCCTGCTTCGAGCACTGGTTCGGCCCGTACCCGTGGTACGAGGACGGCTACAAGCTGGTCGAGGTGCCGTACCTCGGGATGGAGCACCAGAGCGCGGTCACGTACGGGAACGGTTATCAGAACGGGTACCGGGGCCGCGACATGTCCGGCACCGGCCGCGGCGCCGACTGGGATTTCATCATCATCCACGAGAGCGCGCACGAGTGGTTCGCCAACAACATCACGGGCAAGGACCGTGCGGACATGTGGGTGCACGAGAGCTTCACGACGTACGCCGAGGGGCTCTTCGTGGAGTGCCGTGCGGGGAAGGAGGCCGGCGCCGAGTACATCCGCGGGATCCGTCGCAACATCCGCAACGACAGGCCGATCATCCCGGATTACGGCGTGAACGCGCAGGGCTCGGGCGACATGTACCCGAAGGGCGCGAACATGATTCACATGATCCGGCGGATGCTCGACGACGACGTCCGCTGGCGCTCGATCCTGCGCGGCATGAACAAGGATTTCTGGCACAGCACCGTCTCGAGCGCGCAGATCGAGGCGTACCTGATCGAGAAGACCGGTCTCGATCTGAGGAAGGTATTCGACCAGTACCTGCGCACGGCGGACGTTCCGGTCTTCGAGTACCGGATCGACGGCCGCACCCTGCACTACCGGTGGACGAACGTGGTGCCCGGTTTCGACATGCCCGTCGAGGTCACGCTGAGCGACGGCGGCTACACGAAGATCCGTCCGACCGAGTCGTGGCAGACGGCGACGCTGTCGCTCCGCGATCCGTCGTCGTTCTCGGTGCATCCGGACTACTACGTGGACGTCCGGCGCGTGGAGGGCTCGACGGAATGAGCGGCGCGGACGCAGCCGGCGTTCGAGTGATCGAGATCGAGCGCCACCCGCTGCTGCGGGTGATGGCGTTCGAGACGCGCTTCCCGGCGCCCCTGGGCGAGCTGCCGGTCCCGGACGGGATCGGCGGCTTGCTCCGTCTCGACGCGCCGGTGCCGCTCCAGCGCGACGAGGCGGTGCGCGCGGCCGTGCGGGACATGCTGCGGTGGGGCGGCTACAAGCCGACGGGGCGTGGCAAACCGGCGTCGGAGTACCTGGTCCGTGCGGTGGGCGAAGGCGCGCTCGGCTCGATCAACCTCGCCGTCGACATCTGCAACGTCGTCTCGCTGCACAGCGGCTTCCCGATCAGCGTGGTGGATCTGGACCTCGCGCGGCCGCCGTTCCGGATCGCGGTCGCGCCGGAGGGCGCGTCGTACGTCTTCAACCGGTCGGGGCAGGTGATCGATCTCGCCGGCCTCGTCTGCCTGTTCGACGCCGACGGCCCTTGCGCCAACGCGGTCCGGGACGCCCAGCGGACGAAGACCCGCCCCGAGACGGTCCGGACGCTGTCGGTCGTGTGGGGCGTCGCGGGGCACGAGCCGCGCCTCGATGCGGCGACGCGGTGGTACCGGGAGCTGCTCGAGGAGCACGGCGCCGCGACCGAGGAGTGGGAGGTGGCCGGGGCGGAGTGAGGCGCCCGGCGTTCAGAGTCGGGCGAAGTACTCCTCGATCTTCGCGGCCATCAGGCGACGCCGCTCCTCCAGGAACCCCTGGTAGTCCGCCGCCAACTCGCCGAACACGCCCTCCGGGATGCAGTGCTGCCGTAGGTTCTCGCGGAGGTCGGCGAAGTCGGTGATCCCGCCGTACTTCCGCGGGCCTCCCGAGCACTGCTCCGCCAGCTCCCGGAAATACACCGACGGGGGCTTGTCGCCGATCGCGATGTTGATCTCGCTCTGCGCGAGCACCAGGTTCGCGACCTGGTTGTA
>VSDC01000287.1:0-3792 GCA_047459275.1 Gemmatimonadota bacterium | reverse complement strand
CGACAACGAGGCGAAGGGGATCCTCAATGACATCACGCGTGAGCTGGGCGGCGTCGCCGACACGGAGCCGATCGACTTCATGTCGCGCAACGCGGACCGGTACCCGAAGCTCGCCGACCCGGCCAACCTCGAGGCGATCCGCGAGATCGAGCGGCGGCTGAGCGGCGGCACGCGCTACGTGATCCCCGAGGACCGGATCGCCGATGTCGCGCCGCGCATCCGCAACGGCGACATCATCGCGGCCACGAGCAGCGCCCGCGGCCTGGACGTCGCCCACACGGGCCTCGCCGTCTGGATCGACGGCCGGCTCCACCTCATGCACGCGCCGCTGGTCGGGAGGAACGTCGAGATCAGCGAGCTGCCCCTCGCGGAGCGGATCCGGGGGATCCGGGGGCAGGACGGGATCATGGTGGCGCGGGCGAGATAGGGCGGGCCCGAAGCGCGGGGGAAGGGGCCGGCACACAGGGAGCGCCGGCCCGTGAGCGGAATCCGGACCCGGCGTGAGCGCCTGCGTCAGCGCCCACGCCGGGCTCAGCGCTCCGCGAAAGCCCCGGCGCACGCCGGGACCGTCGCGGGCGTGCGGGCTACTTCACCCGCATCGTCACGCCAACATTCAGCGTCGCGGCGCCGGCGCCGATGTCGCCGTAGAGCGCCATCCGGTCGTTGAAGAAGTAGCGGCCGCCGGCCCTGCCGATGAAGTAGAGCGCGCTGTTGGCGCACAGGTCGCCGGTGCCGTCGTAGGAGCACGAGACGATCGAGTAGCCGAGCCCGAGCCCGACGAACGGGTCGAGCTTCGCGTTCTCGAGCTTGAAGTGATAGTTCGCGGTGGCGCCGACCGGGATGTACGACCACCTGAAGCCCGGCTCGCTCCACGAGTAGTAGTCGACGCCGACCTGGATGCCGATGAGGCCGTCGCCGAGGTCGGGGACGCTGCGGAACGCGCGCTCGACCCGCCCGCCGATGGCGACGGACGCGGCGCCGATCCCGCCGATGCCGATCGTGGCGCCGACGTCGGTGTAGCCGAGGCGGAACCCTTCCTGGGCCGCGGCCGGCCGCGTGAGCGAGGGGGGCGCGGCGAGCGCGGCGACGATCGTGGCGATACGAACGAAGCGATACATCGTTTTCCTCCTTTTCGACTGAATGATCGAGACGGATCCGGAGGCGCCGCCGCGGCGCCTCCGGCGAGATGTCGCGGCCGGTCAGGGCCAGCGCGCGCGGATAGCCGTGACAGGGCCGTTCCCCTGGACGTCGGCCGTGCCGAGGCCGAGCTGGCCGAAGTCGTTCGAGCCCCAGGCGTAGAGCAGGCCGTCCGGGCCGATCGCCAGCGTGTGACCTTCGCCGGCGGAGACGAACTCCCAGGCGCTGCCGAGTGCCTGCACGAGCTCGTAGCGGTTGTGGTCGCCCGGCTCGGCAATGCCGAGCCGGCCGCGGGAGTTGGCGCCGGTCGCCCAGAGGAAGCCGTCGGCGTCGAGCGCGAGGGTGAACCCGCCGCCGGTCGAGACGGCGACCCAGTCCATCGCGGAGCCGACCTGCTGCGGGCTCGTCGCCTCGACGGCCTCGCCCAGCCCGAGCTCGCCGCTGATGTTGCGGCCCCAGGCCCACAGGGTGCCGTTGTCCTTGATGGCGAGGGTGAAGTCGTCGCCCGCCGCGATGGCGACCCAGTCGCTGTCGGTGCCGACTCGCTGGAACGTCGCGTGCTCGGCGCCGGCGACCCCGAGCTGGCCGTACCCGTTGTCGCCGGCGACCCAGAGCGTGCCGTCCGACTTCAGCGCGACGCTGTGCGCGTTCCCGCCGGCGACGGCGATCCAGTCCTTGTCCGCGCCGACGCGGGCCGGCGCGTTCCGGTCGGTCGCATCGCCGTGACCGAGCTGGCCGTGGTGGTTGCGGCCCCAGGTCCAGAGCGAGCCGTCTTCCGCGATGGCGAGCGTGTGAGCGTCTTCGGCTTCGATCCGGGCACCGGGCTGCTCTCACGCTACGAAGTGTCCTTCCCGGGGCCGCTCTACCCCGCCTACCAGTCGATGCGCGCGACGAGGTTCGAGGAGTCCGGCGCGTGCTCTACCCCGGGCACCGCTGGCTCCCGGACGGAACCGAGCATCCGTGGGTCGCGCGCTTCGTCGACGGCGTCATGACCGACACCATCTGGACGCCGCGGTACGCCAACGCGCCATCGGTGGCCGTTTACGTCGACAACGGGGAGCTCTTGCTGACCGGCTTCGAGCACGTCCCCTTCGCGCCGCTCCCGGTCTGGGACGTGACGCCGGCCGGGACCGTGATCAGCGGCGATGCGACGTCGTACGAGCTCGTCGGGACCGACCGGGAGGGGAAGGTGATCCGGCGGTTCTCGAGGAGCGTCCCGCTCGATCCGATCCCCGCGCGCGAGCGCCGGGACAGCATTGCCGCGCTACGTGCGCGGCTCGACTCGATCCCCGTGGGGTTCGACCGCGTGAAGGGGATGCCGGAGGCGGTGCACAGGCTAGAGGTGCCGGACCACTACCCGGCGTACATGGCCGCGTACGTGAGCCAGGACGGCGACGTCTGGGTCCGCCGCTGGCCGGTGGGCGGCGGAGATCGCACGATCTTCGACGTCTTCGCCCGCACCGGCGAGTTCCGTCACACGGTCGTACTGCCCCGGGGGATTCTCCAAGAACTCACGCCCTACCTCACGGCCGGCGTCGTGGTGGGCGTGGCGCGGGACCCGCTCACGGACGAGAGCATCATCGTGCGATTCGAGTCGAATACGTCGCATTGAGCGTTGCCGGCGGCCGGCCGGCCCCGGCGGCGCGTGGACGGACCGAGTCGCCGGCGCCGCGTGAGCTACGCGACCGCCGTCTCTCCCAGCTCCACCCTCCGCACCTCGCCCAGCCACAGGATCCGGCGCACGCGCAGCGCCATGAGCGCGGCGACGGCGGCGAGCGCGACGACGAAGCCGATCCAGATACCGGCGGGCCCGAACGGCGCGTGGAAGGCGAGGACGTAGGCGGCTGGGAGCCCGATCCCCCAATAGCCGACCGCGGCCAGGATCATCGGGATCCGGGTATCTGCGGCGCCGCGCAGCAGGAAGATCCCGGCGACCTGCGCGCCGTCGAAGAGCTGGAACGCGGCGGCGAAGGCGAGGAACGTGGTGCCGAGCGCGAGGATCGCGGGATCGCCCGTGTAGAGCCCGATGAGCGTCTCGGGCGCGGCCACGAAGACCAGCGCGCACGTGCCCATGAAGCCGAGGGCGAGGACGTAGGTGCCGGCGACGGCGCGGCGTACGCCCCGTCGGTTCCCCGCGCCGATGTGCTGGCCGACGCGGATCGAGCCGGCGACGCTGACGCCGAGGGCGACCATGAACGTCGTCGTCGCGATGTTGATGGTGACCTGGTGCGCGGCCAGCTCGACGGCGCCGAACCATCCCATCATCACCGCGGCGAAGGAGAAGAGTCCGACCTCGAGGCCGAGCTGAGCGCCGATGGGAAGGCCGATCCTGACCATGCGGTCGAGGAGCCGCCGGTCGGGGCGCCACTGCACGCCGTCGAAGGGGCGCAGCTTCGGGTGCCGGACCAGGTAGCCGAGCATGGCGAGGACCATGGCCCAGCGCACGAGCGTCGTCGCCCAGCCGGCGCCGACCACGCCCATTGCGGGTATCCACCCCTCGACGCCCCAGATGAAGATCCAGTTGGCGAAAACGTTCAGTACCAGCCCGAACAGGGTGATCACCATAGGCGCGCGGGTCAGCCCCATCCCCTCGAGGTACTGGCGGAACGCCACGAAGAGGGCCGCGGGGAGCGCGCCGAAGGCGAGGGCGAAGAG
>VSDC01000286.1:0-3800 GCA_047459275.1 Gemmatimonadota bacterium | reverse complement strand
ACCTTGTACGGGCAGTTGTTCGCGCAGTAGCGCGTGCCGACGCAGCGGTTGTAGACCTGCGCGTTCAGGCCGTCGGGCGTATGGTACGCCGCGTAGACGGGGCAGACCGGCTCGCACGGCGCATTGCCGCAGTGCTGGCAGAGCATCGGCAGGAAGCGCGTGTGGTTCAGCTCCCCGTCCTCGCCGATCTCGAAGTAACGCTCGACGCGCATCCAGGTCATGATGCGGTTCTTGGCGACTTCGGTCGGACCGACGATCCCGATGTTGTTCTCCGCGTAGCACGCGACGATGCAGGCGCTGCAGCCGATGCAGCGCTCGAGGTCGATCGCCATCGCCCAGCGCGGCTGCGCCTCGGAGTACTCGCCGTAGTAGGTGCCCGGCGGCGGGAAGTCCTGCGGGCCCGCCTCGACGAGCGCCGGCGCGAAGCCGCCGGCATCCTGGAGCTGGTAGACCTCCTCCTCCATGGGGAGCGTCCGCCGCACGACCTCGCCATGCGCCTCCCCGGCGACGTGGGGGTCGCCCATCTCCTCGACGGTGCGCGCCCGGCCGGCGGCGGCGACGAGAGCCATCGAGGTCTCGCGCGCCTCCTCCAGCGTCGTCGCACGGGCCACGTTGCGGCCCTGCTGCGTCTCGCTCCCCGCCGTGAACGGGATCTTCTCCCACTTCCCCGTCGGCCGGAGCGAGGCCCGGGTCTGGATCCAGACCACGCCGCCCGACTGCTGGTCGACGACCGGCGCGAGGAAGCGGGCGGCGTTCACGCCTCGGCCGCGGGCGTAACGGCCGAACTCCTCGTGCCCCTGTCCGAGCTGGATCGCGACCACGTCCGGACGCATCCCCGGGTTGATCCAGACGGGGAGCGTCGCGGTGCCGTTGGGCGTCGCGATCTCGGTGATGCTGCCCGTGTCGAGCCCCAGCCGCTCGGCCGTCTGCGGCGAGACCTCGACCCAGGAGATCCACGACGTCTTGCTGACCGGGTCGGGCAGCTCCTGCAGCCACGGCCGGTTCGCCGTCCGACCGTCGTAGAAGCGGTAGGACGGATACGTGACCAGGATCAGGTCGCCGTCGCCGGCGAAGTCGGGCTCGCTCAGCTCGAGCTGCGCGAGGGCGCCGGCGTTGAGCGAGACGGCCGGCGCGGCCGGCGGATCGAAGACGACGACGCCGAGCTGCAGCGTCTCGCGCCACCAGTCCTCGAACGACGCGGCGGCGCGGGCCCGCGGGTAGATCTCGCGGCTCCAGCGCTCGCGCAGGTAGTCGTAGTACGTGTTCGCCGCCGTCGGGAGCGCGACGCCGGCGCGACGCGCGACGGAGAGGAGCACGTCGCCCGTCTGCTTGGTCCGGAACACCGGCGTCATGACCGGCTGGATCAGCGAGTAGACGCCGGTCCGCGGCTCGTAGTCGCCCCAGCTCTCGAGGAAGTGATGGTCCGGCAGGAGCAGGTGCGCGTGCTGGCTCGTCTCGTCCAGGTAGGGCGAGAACGAGGCGATGAACGGCACGCGGCTCAGCGCCTGGGCCGCATCACGGGCGAGCGGGACGCTGTGCAGCGGGTTCGGCCCGTAGACGAGGAGCGCGCCGATCTGACCCGCGGCCATCGACTCGAGCAGCGCGGTCAGCTCGCGGTACGTGCCGGTGTTGGCGAAGCGCTCCGTCCGGTCGAAGCGGATCGTGCGGCCGTAGTTGCCGGCCACGTAGTTGAGCAGCGCGACCGCCATGGCCACGGAGGTCGCGCGGGCGTGCGACGTCTGCACGCCGGGACCGACGGCGAGCGACGGCGCCGAGGCGAAGGCGCGCGCGACGGCGCGGAGCCGGTCCTCGGAAATCCCCGCCGTCCGGGCCACCTCGGCCACGTCGATGCGCTGGAGCAGCCCCGCGGCCGCGCCGGCCGACCGGCCCATGTCGACGATCACGCGGGCCATCGCCAGGGCGACGAGGTGCTCGGTGCCGGGCCGGACCGGCAGCCACTCGTCGGCGTTCATGTCGGTCAGCGACTGGTGGCCGGTGACCGAGATGAAGCGGCCCTTCCGCCCGTCGACCGGGTTGAAGGCGTGCGACTGCGTGAACCCGTGCGCGTAGTCGACCGGCGAGAGCCAGGTCTCCATGAAGTCCGCGCCGAAGGAGACGATGACCTCGGCCGCGGAGAAGTCGTGGACCGGCACCGCGTCGATCCCGAAGAGCATCCGGTTCGCCGCGCGGATCGGCTCCCAACCGAAGGTGTCGAAGCGCACGACCTCCACGCCGAACGCCCGGGCCCACTGGTCGATGAGCGCGTCCATCGACCCGGTGTGGGTGTGCGTCAGGAAGACCTTGCGACCCTGGGTCTGGGCGAGCGCGGAGGCGAGCCGCTGCTCGGCCTCGTCCCAGGTGATCCGGGTCCACGATCCGCCCTCGCCGCGGACCAGCGCCTGCGGGACGCGGTCCGGGTTGTAGAGCCCGTGCAGCGACGCCTGGCCGCGCGCGCACAGGCGCCCGTGCGAGATCGGGGAGAGCGGGTTGCCCTCCGCCTTGATCGCCCGCCCTTCGCGGGTCTTGATATCCATCCCGCACCCGGCCGGGCACTCCCGGCAGGTCGTGCGGTACCACGTGGCGACCCCCGGCACGATCTCGTCGACCGCCGTCATGTACGGGATCAGCCGTTCGGCGCCCTGCGTGGAACAACCGAAGAGGCTCGCGCCGGCCCCCGCGGCGCCGAGCACCTTCAGGAAGTCTCGCCTCTCCATCCCATTCGCCATCGCTTAGCTCCTTCGGGGCGACGCCGCCGCGCGCCGGTCCCCGCGACAAGCTGGCTGTCCAGCTGGATATCAGTAGTGACAGACGAAACAGTCGACCCGGGCCTGCCGCTCCTGGTGGCAGTCGATGCACCAACCCATGTAGAGCGGCTGAGCCAGCTTGATCTCCGACATCGTCTCCACCGGTCCGTGGCACTGCTGGCACTCGAGCCCGGCGTTGACGTGCATCATGTGCGGGAACCGGACGTAATCCGGCAGGTCGTAGATCCTGACCCAGGGGATCGGGACGCCCTGCTGCGCGTACTGGACGAGCTTCTGCAGCTCCGGGCTATCCTGCAGGAACAGCAGGGTGTTGCCCACCGGCGCGTGACAGCCGGTGCACGTCTGCACGGGCGGGATCCCGGCGGCCCAGGATTCGTCCGCGCTGTAGTGGCAGTACATGCAGGGGATCTGCAGCGTACCCGCGTGCGTGTCGTGCGGGAACGCGATCGGCTGCTGCTGCCCGCCCCCGCCAGCCTGCAACGCGCCGGCCGCAACAATACCGGATCCCGCCAGCGCCAACGCGCCGACGATGCCGAGCACGGCCCACTTCGCTCGCACCATCGAGCCTCTGGAGGTCAAGTGTTCTGGATGATCACTGGACGGCCGCGTACCTGGACGACGGCACGCGGGCCGCCAGGATACGCACATCGCGCCCGGCGCGCAAGTCGATGCGACAGCGCGCGCGGGCGCCCGCCGTTCCGGCGGCGGGAATCTGAGCGGACGAGCGGCGCTCCGCAACCCCCGGCGGTGGGCCGGACTTCGCTCCGGCGCGCCGCCGGTCCACCGGCCACCCGCGGGGCGCCTAATAATCGGTCACCGGCGCCTCCCGCGTCGCCGTCGGCGCGGGGGCCGGGCGAGCGCCGCCGTTCAGCGCCTCGGCGATCCGCACCCGCGCATCCTCCAGGTGGATCCGCGTCATGCGGTCCCGGACGCCCCGGGCCAGGGCGGCGGCGATCTCCCGGTCGAGGAGCACGAGCTGCTCGCGGATCAGCGGGCGGCTGTCCGATCGGCCGGTGTGGAGACCGGCCCGCACCC
>VSDC01000285.1:0-3803 GCA_047459275.1 Gemmatimonadota bacterium | reverse complement strand
GCGCGCCCAGCTCAGGGTCGCCAGGCTCGACGACGACCTGCATGACCAGCGCTGCCCCCGGACGCGAGAACGGCGTCACGCTCGAGGGTACCCTGCGCTGCGGGCCGCGCTAACATATTCCCACGTCCCGTCAGGTGCAACCCGTTTTCCGCCAGTTCGTCGACCCTGGCGGGTCTCACGGCGTCGCCGACGCCGCGCCCCGGAGCAACGCCTTGAGCGCGTTCCAGCTCTCGCCGAAGCCGGCCCAATCGCCGTTCCGGAGCTGCTGCTCGGCCTGGTTCAGCAGCTCGAGCGCGCGCCGATGCCAGTCTGCCGGCGTGGACGGAGGCTGGGGCCGCAGGTCCTGCGAAGCTTCGGGTCGGGGCGCAGCGCCGGGCGAACGGAGCTGCCGTACCGCTTCCTCGAGCGTGGACGCCATGCTCACGGCGCGGCCGTCGCTGACCACCACGCGAGCCAGCTCGGGGATCGGGCTTTCGCGCGCCGAGAGGAAGATGGGCTGCACGTAGAGGAAGGAGTTCTCCAGCGGCACCACCCGGAGCTGCCCCAGATTGACGCTCCCGCCGGCCTGTCGCCAGAGGGAGAGCTGAGGCGAGATAGCGGGGTCGGCCTCGACCAGGGCCTCCACCTGACCCGGTCCCGGCACCTGCTGGTCGCGCGGCAGCTCGAGGAGTACGAGCTGGCCGTAATGGGGCGGATCGCTCCGCGCCACCAGCACGGCGGTCATGTTCTGCCGCTCGCGCGCGATGAAGGGCATGGGGAGCAGGAACTCCGGCTCCTCCTCGCCAGGCAGCGTGAGCAGCGCGTGGATCGGGAGGTAGGGCCGCGCCCCACCCCCCTGGCCCCTCGTCCCCGGGAGCTGCCAGAGGTCCTGCCCCGCGTAGAACGTCTCCGCGCTCTCCACGTGGTACTCCTTGAGGATCTCCGCCTGGGCCAACAGGTAGAGGCGCGGGTAGCGCAGGTGCGGTAGCAGCTCCCGAGGCATGGCCTCGAACGGCTGGATCAGTCCCGGGAAGATGCGCCTGTAGGTCTGGAGGATCGGGTCCGAGTCGTCGACCGCGTACAGCCGCACCGAGCCCGACACCGCATCCACGACCGCTTTGACGCTGCTCCGGAGATAGCGGACGTTCCGGTGTCCGGCGAACTCCAGCGGGCGCGAGAGCGGGAACGTCGACGATGCGACGTACCCATCCAGCAGCCATCGGATGCGACCGCCGGAGATGACGGGTTGCGCGTCCGGATCCCAGAGGAGGAAGGGGACCAGCTCGCCCACCCGGTCGTGGATAGCGCGGCGGAAGACGATCCGGCTCTCCTGCGTGAGCTCTCTCGAGAAGAGGAGGTTCTTGTCCCGAAAGCGCCAGGCGAAGGCCAGAACCCTGGGGAAGGACCCGAGGCGAATCCCCGTCGGCCACTCCGGCTCGATCCGGCTCACCGACCCGCTGTCCGTGAGAGGGCCGAGGATGATGTACTCGTTCCCGCCCCCCATCCGCCCCATGATCTCCCCGAAGTAGATGCTCGGGTTCACCAGGTCGAACACGGAGGGCGCCGCGGGGTCACGCTCGCCCTGGAGGTTGCGCAACCAGCGGAACGGCTCGCCGCTCGGCGATCTCGTGGAGGTGGGCGTGACGACGGCGCCCATCCCGCGCACGTACGTCGGGTTGAGGTGCAACGTCTGCCAGGTCCGCGCGGTCGGGGGCAGCCCGTCGGGATGGAACTCCCGCACGGCGATCGCGACCTGCCGCCTCTCCTCTCCGTCGTCGTACCGATCGTAATCGACGTCGGCGAAGCGGTAGTATCGGCGTATCGACTCCACCTCGTTGAACATCGTGGCGAGGGGCTCGGGGTCCCAGAGGGGGAGCTGCGCCAGGTGGGGAGCCAGCTCCTCCCACTCCGGGAGCACGGCGGGCCGGTAGTCCATGCGCCGCCGCTCGATGCGATGGAGGTCGTACGCCCGCCGCGTGAATTCCAGGTTCCACTCGATGAACGCAGCCTCCCGGGCGAGCTGGTTCGGCTCCACCTGGAACTTCTGGACGAAGGCCGGATAGAGCTGCCCCAGGGCGATGGCCGCCACGCCGAGCCCGCTCAGCCCGATGAGCGCGGGGATCCAGGACCTGCGCCACGCTCCGTACAGGAGTCCGCCGGCGCCGATCGCCGCGAGGATCGCGAGGATGCGTCGCGCAGGGAGCCGCGCGTGCACGTCCGTGTACCCCAGCCCGCCCCCGATCCCCGTCCCCTCCAGGAGCAGGCCGTACCGCCCGAGCCAGTAGCGCACGCCCAGGAGGAGCACGACCACCGCCGCGAGGACCACGAAGTGCAGCCGTGCCTCCTCGACCACGAGCAGTCGTCGCTCCCGAACCCGAATCGACCCCGCCAGGACGTAACCGAGCAGGACGAGGGCTATGGACCAGGTGACGACCAGGAGCAGGAAGTCGATGGTGCGGAAGTAGACGGGGAGCGAGAAGACGTAGAACGAGAGGTCTCGCCCGAACAGCGGATCGGTCACGCCCCAATCCACGTGACGCGCCCATGCCAGGACGTGGATCGCAGCCTCACGGCCGAAGAAGAGACCCGAGAACCACCAGCCGGCCAGGATCGCCGCGGCCAGGCACCCGCCGAGCACGTAGCCCCGCGGCACCTGCTCGGCGATCTCGATGTTGCCGTACGTACGGCGCAGGTGGATAGGACCGAGTCGTCGGTAGACGAACCACAGATTCGCCAGGATGATCAACGCAGCAAGGCCGCCGGCGACGAAGCGTATCCCCGTCGCAGCGGCCAGGCGCGTCCAGAAGACCCGGGGGTAACCCAGCTCCTGGAACCAAAGCGCGTCCGTGTACAGCTCGACGGCCGTTCGCCCTCCCATGAGCAACAGCAACAGGGTGGCGCCGGCCACAAGGAGTGGCCGGACCGGCCGTCGGGTCATATCAGACGCGAACTCCCTGGTTCTCCAACCAGCCCTCTACGGTGCGACGTATCGCCTCGAGGCGCTCCGGCGTTCGGGCCTCGAACCGGAGCACGATGACCGGCTGCGTATTCGACGCGCGCAGCAGGCCCCAGCCGTCGTCGAACAGGATCCTGGCGCCGTCCACCGAGATCACCTCGTGGTCCCGGCTGAACTCCTCGACGGCGCGCCGCACGATCTCGAACTTCTGCTCCTCGGGCACGTCGACGCGGATCTCCGGGGTCGAGACGTACTTCGGGAACTCGTCGACCCGCGCCGAGAGCGGCCGGTCCGACCGGGCGACGAGGTCCACCAGCCGGCACGCCGCGTACAGCGCATCGTCGAACCCGTAGAAGGTATCGGAGAAACAGATGTGCCCCGACAGCTCGCCGGCGACCGGCGCACCCGTCTCGCGCATCTTCTCCTTGATGAGCGAGTGCCCGGTCTTCCACATGATCGCCTCCCCGCCGCGGGCCGTGTAGACCTCCGGGACCGCCTGCGAGCACTTCACGTCGAAGATCAGCTTCTGGCCCGGTCCCCGCCGCTCCAGCACATCCAGCCCGAAGAGGAGGAGGAGTATGTCGCCGCGTACGATCCGGCCCTGCTCGTCAACGGCTCCGATCCGGTCCGCGTCGCCGTCGAACGCGACCCCGATGTCCGCCTGCTCCTCCCGGACGCGGGCGATCAGGTCCACGAGGTTCTCGTCCACGACGGGGTCCGGGTGGTGGTTCGGGAACGTGCCGTCCGATTCGCAGTAGAGGGGCACGACTTCGGCGCCGATCCCCTCCAGGAGCTGCACGGCGACCAGACTTCCCGTGCCGTTGCCGCAGTCGACCACCACCTTGATCGGCCGCTGGAGGCGGAAGCG
>VSDC01000284.1:0-3805 GCA_047459275.1 Gemmatimonadota bacterium | reverse complement strand
CCATTTTGGTGAGCCAGCCGAAGGAGGTCGTATCGCCGAGAAACCGCACGGGCGCTCCGAGGTCGATCATTTCCGGGCGGGCCGGGGCATCGGCCGCGCAACCGTGCGTCGCGAGCACGAGCGGCACGATCGACAGAATGCGGCTACCGGTCTCGGCGAGCTGACGGAGGATTGCAGGCCACGAGCTCGCCTCAGGTAGGCATCGCATCATTGCACCCCCTCCTCGAATGGAGTGTCCGTTGCCACGCCGGGTAGAGCGGCACGACTCGAATGAGGGCGGATACGCTCCGCACGTCTCAGGTTTCTCGTGCGACTGGCGACGCCGCCAGCAGGACTCTTGGAGGAGCGTGGGCTTGCGGGAGAAGCGACGATTGCCAGCGACGGTCCTGCCCAGGAATTAATGGATCGGACGAGGCAGTACGTCGGACGGGCGGCGTTTCTCGACCAAGTCTCGATGATCCTGCAGCCCTGGTCCGTCCGGCTGGTATTCCCGGCCAGCGCAAACCGGCTGTGGCACGAATCCGAGTGCGACTGCTTCCTCTCGGGAACGATGCGATCGGCGCGAGAGGGGAGTCAAGCCTACTCGACGCGAACACGGAACGACCAGTCTCCGGCGTGGTGTGCCGTTGGGCCGGCTCCCTTGGAGCCCCGTCGGCCGTGCCGGCGTTCCCCGCCCTCTCCCCGCGCGTCGGTTCCGGCCCCGGCGCGGCCCTGGCGGCCGACTCAAATCTCGGCAACACCAACGTTCCCCGCGCTCACGGGCGAAGGCCGCGCGGCCGCACCTCGAAGCCTTGCCACACGAACATTCCGTGCGCCCGCGGGCCGCGGGAGGACCAGATCCAGGAAATGACAGCGGCTAACCGAGCTTCCCTGCGTCCG
Organism: Gemmatimonadota bacterium; assembly: GCA_047459275.1. Classification (GTDB taxonomy): domain Bacteria; phylum Gemmatimonadota; class Gemmatimonadetes; order Longimicrobiales; family RSA9; genus CALBZE01. Next base: position 2,926 of record VSDC01000284.1, on the reverse strand, counting down.
CAGGCCCCGGATTTGCGTTAGATTATTGTGCGTACTCTACTTAGGGCAACGACCAGGAGCCCGGAGGGGGCATCGAAATGAAAGCGCAAGACCTCATGACTGCGGACCCGGCTTGCTGTACCCCGGACGATACCGTCCAGACCGCGGTCCGGCTGATGGAGGAGATGAACTGCGGCCTGATCCCGGTGGTCGAGGACCAGGAATCGGCGCGCCTGGTCGGCGTGATCACGGACCGCGACATTGCGTTGCGCGGCGTCGGACGCGGCCGTGGGCCGGACACGCCGGTCCGCGAGCTGATGTCCACCGAGATCAGCTGCTGCTCCCCTGACGACGACCTCTCCCAGGTCGAACGCATCATGGAGGACAGGCAGGTCCGTCGGGTTCCGGTGGTCGACGACGACGGCCGTTGCCTCGGGATCATCGCGCAGGCGGACCTTGCCTTCCACGAAGGGCGCGCCACGTCACCGGAAGAGGTCGGCCGCGTGGTGGAGAAGATCTCCGAGCCGATCGACGGCCCTCGTGCGGAGACGGACGTGGGGATCTTGATCTGAGGATCGAGGTCCTCGAGAGACCGACGTCCGCGCCGGGCCGCACCCGTGCAGGGTGCGGCCCGCGACGCGGGCTCAGGACGAGCGCGGGGATGTCCCGGCGGGCACATCACGCGCGGCCCAGACGTGCACGGAACCAGGCCGCGCGTCGCTTTCGGGTGGCCAGGACCACGAGCCCCGCCGCGGACGCGAGCGACGCCGCTGCAACGCCCGCCAGGCGCGCGGCTCGCTCCGCTTCGTCCCGCTCGACCGCCCGAGCCAGCGCCGCAGCCCGTGCCTCCGCCGCCTCCATCGGCGCGACGTATTCGAGATACGCCCGCGGGAAGACCGCCACATGGTAGTGCGGCGGCGAATACTCGCGCGTCACGTCCAGCACGGCCTCCGCCTCGAGGGAGAGCAGAGTCCGCTCCAGCCATGCCCGGCTCGCTGGGTCCTTCGGAACCCGCAGGTCGACCGCCATTCCGGCCGGGTGCACCGACAGCGGGTGCGCATTCCGCGGCTGATGAGACACCGCTCGCGTCAGGCTCGTGACCACGAGCTGTTCGCCCGTCGCCGCATGGTACCGCTCCGCCAGGCGCTCGATGAACTTCCGCACCGCCGGGAGCGCGTACGGGTTGCGCCCCGTGTTCACCCGGTACCGCTCGTTCCCCTCCAGCGGCACCAGCGTGCCCCGGTCGACCTGCTCGGCAATCTGCTCCGGCGTCTCATGGAAGACCAGATCGTGATCCAGCGCGACCGCGTGCTGGCGCTTCATGGATCGGGGCGATCCCCTCAGCTCGACGTCCACGGCAATGTCGGAAGCTGCCGTCAACGCCACCGGAAAGAGCGCGACCGCCAGTGTCGACCGCTTGATACGTCTCAACTCGATCGTGCCTCCCTTCCCCTTGTGGTCGGACCTGGACCGGCCTGCGTCACTGCCGAGAACGACAGCGCCCGGCCGTCCAGGGGACGGTCGGGCGCGTGAGAACAGGCCCGCGATCGATAGGCGTAAATCTCAATACTGCCTTGTCTTACGCCCAATCACCTCCTAACTTAGCCAAGGCGAATCGACGGATCAAGCCTTCTTCGCGCTCCCAAGGGCGCATGGAGGCGCCGGAGCTCCGCGGGCGGACTTGCCGGCCCCGGTCCGCGGATACGGCAGGCGGACTTACCCGCCCCGGTCCTCGGATGCGGCAGGCAGTCGTCGATGGCCCGGGTTTCGGCGCGCCCGTGCCGGTGCTAATCTTCTCCGCGGCCGGCGCCGGCGCGTCACGAGAAGTCACCGACGAGGCCGATCTCGGGCTCGAGCTCGTAGCCCAACTCCCTGGCGACGGTCTCGCGGGCGAGGTCCATGAGGGCACGGACGTCGGCCGCGGTCGCGCCGCCCAGATTCACGATGATGTTGGCGTGCTTGTGGAAGATGGCGGCGTTGCCGTGGACTCGGCCCTTGAGACCGCACTGGTCAATGAGGCGGCCGGCCCCGACGTTTTCGATCTTCTTGAAGATCGAGCCGGCGCACGGGTAGAGCCAGAGGTCAGGGTGCCGCTCGTCGCGCCACTCGAGATTCGAGCGAATGACCTCCCGGAGCCGCTCCTCGGGCTCCGGCTCGAGGGCGAAGGTCACGGACAGGACGATGTCCCGCCGGTCGTGGAGGATGCTGTAGTCGTACCCGAACCGGAAGTAATCCCGGTCCACGGTGCGGACGGTGCCCTCCTCGTCCAGGATCTCGGCGGACTCGACCACCTCGGAGATGAACATCGTCCGTTCGCGCTCAGGCGCGGGCGAGAGGAAGTGGAGATTCTGCCACATCGCGCCGCCGACGCTGCTCGGGATCCCGACGAAGTGGTGGAGGCCGCCGAGGCCGCGGGCGACCGTCGCCTGGATGAGGTCGTGGTAGACCTGGACGCCGCTCTCGGCACGGACGCGCCGGTCGTCAAGGAACTCGATGCCGTCCGTCTCGTTACGGATGACGAGCCCGCGAAACCCCTTGTCGGCGACGAGGATGTTCGCGCCGGTCCCGAGGAGGAACCAGGGGACCTCGAGCTCGCGGGCGGCCTGGACCGCCGTGACGAGATCGTCGCGCGTCCGGGCGCGGAAGAAGAGATCGGCGGGCCCGCCGATCTTGAAGGTCGTGTACGGCGCGAGGGGCACATCGCGTGCGACCCGGTCTTCTCCGAGCCGGCGCGCGAGTTCGTTCAAGGGCAGATCCTTGTTCCCCGTCATTTGCGACGTGTAATGGAGTACGTACAGGTTGGCCGCCGATTCGGCAGGCCGATCCGGGGGGCCGTACCCCGGACGTGCAATCGTAGTGCCGCGGTCGGGTCCGGCGTAAGCGACGTCGGAGTCGACGTCGTGCGCGGGACGGCGTCGGCCCGCGTTCACGAAGCGCGGCCCACCAG
>VSDC01000283.1:0-3815 GCA_047459275.1 Gemmatimonadota bacterium | reverse complement strand
TGTTCGAGCTGAGCCGTTGGAAGGACGCGCTGGTCGAGAGCTACAGCCACGGGATGCGGCAGAAGCTGCTGATCAGCTCGGCGTTCGTCCACCAGCCGGAGCTGATCGTGGTGGACGAGCCGATGGTCGGCCTGGACCCGAAGGCCGCCCGCCTGATCAAGGACCTCTTACGAGCCTTCACCGCCCAGGGGGGCACGGTCTTCCTCTCCACGCACACGCTGGAGGTCGCCGAGGCGCTCTGCGACCGTATCGCGATCATCAATGGCGGCCGGATCCAGGCGATCGGGACGATGGAGGAGCTGAGGCGGCAGGCGGAGGCCGGCGAGGCGGGGCTCGAGGAGATCTTCCTCAAGGTGACCGGAGGCGAGGCGGTCGCGGAGCTCGCGGCTTCGCTCATGGCGGCGGTGGAGGCGTGATGGAGGCCATGGCATCGCATGCCGCGACGCGGGTGACGGCCGACGGCGCCGACGTGATGCGCACCACGGGCACCGGATTCCTCCTCTTCCCGGCGGTCCGCGCGGCGCAGCGCCGCCTCAGGGAGTCGTCGAGCGTCGCCCGGACGCTGCTCCTCGGCGCGGTCGGCGTGATCTTCTGGGCCAGTCTCTTCGCGATCCTCTACCGTCTGCTCCACTACTTCCGCAGCGCCGAGGGGATCGGCGACATCCTGGCGACGAAGCTGCTCGGCCTGATCCTGCTGTTGTTCCTGTCGATTCTCCTGCTCTCGAACGTCGTTACGGCCCTTTCGTCGTTCTTCCTGGCCCGGGACCTCGAGTTACTCATGGCCGCACCGGTGGACGGCGTTCGCGTATACGGCGCCCGCCTCACGGAGACGCTCATCCAGTCCTCGTGGATGGTGGTGCTCGTGCTGCTGCCGATCCTCGGCGCGTATGCGCTGGTCTATGGGGGCGGCGCGCGGTACTGGCTCGTCGCGACTGCCGCCATCGCCGCGTTCCTCGTCCTCCCCGCCGTGGTCGGCACCGCGATCACGCTGGTGCTGGTCAACGTGTTCCCGGCTCGTCGCGCGCGCGATCTCCTGGCCATGGTCGCGCTCTTCGGGGCCGCGGGTCTCATCGTCGCGATCCGGCTCCTGCGCCCGGAGCAGCTCGCCCGGCCCGAGGGCTTCTACAACCTCGTCGACTTCGTCGCCGCGCTCCGGACGCCCCAGTCGGCATGGTTGCCGAGCGAATGGGCGGCGGAGGCGATCATGGCCGCGCTCGGCACCGGCGCCAGTGGAGACTTCTTCCCGCTGCTACTCCTGGTGTCCACGGCCGCCGCGTTTTTCGTGATCGGTGCATGGCTCCACGAGAAGCTGTACCGGGATGGCTACAGCCGGGCCCAGGAAGGGAGCGAGCTGAAGGAAGGCCGCCGGCGCCGGCCGGGACTCCTCATGGCCATCACGCGACGCTGGTCGCCCCCCGTGCGCGCTCTGGCCGTCAAGGAGATCCGGACGTTCTTCCGCGACACGACGCAGTGGTCGCAGCTCATTCTGCTCGCCGTGCTCCTCGTGGTCTACATCTACAATGTGAAGGTGCTGCCGCTGTGGACCGGAGAGGAGGTCGGCTTCTTCCTCGTCAACGTGATCTCGTTCCTGAACCTGGGGCTCGCGGGCTTCGTCCTCGCGGCCATCGCCGCGCGTTTCCTGTTCCCGGCGGTCAGCCTCGAGGGGCGCAGCATGTGGCTGCTCCGCTCCTCGCCCCTCGACATGCGCCGCCTCCTCTGGACGAAGTACTGGATCGGCCTCGCGCCGCTCCTCATCCTCGCCGTCGCCATCACGCTCGGCACGAATCTGATCCTGCGCGTCGGGCCGTTCATGATGGCGCTCTCCCTCGGGACGATCGTGGTGGTGACGTTCGCGATCGCGTCGTTGGCGATCGGCTTCGGCGCGTTGTTCCCGCGCTTCGAGACGGACAACGCCGCGCAGATCTCGACGGGTTTCGGCGGGCTCCTCTTCATGATGACGGCGACGGCGTACCTGGCCGCCGTCGTCGTGCTCGAGGCGTGGCCGGTCTACGCCGTGCTACGGGCGCGCGCCCGCGGCCATCCACTCGGCGCCGACGACCTCGCCTGGCTGGCGCTCGGGCTCGGCCTGGCCTTTGCCCTCTCCGTCGCCGCGACGATCTTCCCGCTCCGCCTCGCGGCCCGGCGGGTCGAGGCGCTGGACACATGAGATGAGCGACCTCGAGCAGGACCTGGAACTCGCGTTCGCCGGGGCCTTCCGCGCGGGCGTGGTGGCTATGGCGTCCTTCGGGGAAGAGCATGTGGTGACCGAGAAGGCGCCGGACCAGCCGGTCACGGCCGTGGACCTGGAGGCGGACCGGCTGCTGCGCGAGATGCTCACCGGGCCGCGGCCGCGGTACGGCTGGCTCTCCGAAGAAGCGCCGGACCGCCCGGATCGGTTGTCGGCCGAGCGGGTATGGATCGTGGACCCGATCGACGGGACGGCGTCCTACATCGCAGGGCGTCCGGAGTTCGCGATCTCGATCGGGCTCGCGGAGGGCGGGAAAGCGGTGCTGGGTGTGATTCACAACCCGGCCACGCGGGAGGTGTTCTGGGCGGTGCGCGGCGATGGCGCGTACACGGGCACCCTGGAATCGGACTCCGCGCCCCGCGACCCGATACGGCTCTCCGTGAGCGAGCGTTCCACCGCGGACCAGACGGTGCTGCTCGCTTCGCGGAGCGAGATCGCCGCCGGAGAGTTCGACCCGTTCCACGGCGGCTGGCGCATCAGGCCGACGGGGAGCACGGCGTACAAGCTCGCGCTCCTCGCCGCCGGCGCCGGCGACGTGTTCCTGAGCCGGGGCCCGAAGAGCGAGTGGGACGTGTGCGCGGGCTCGCTGCTGGTCGAGGAGGCCGGCGGGCGCGTCACGGACCTGGACGGACGCACGCTGTGTTTCAACCAGCCGGATCCGTACGTGCACGGCATACTGGCGTCGAACGGCAAACTTCACGACTATGTGCTCGGGGTCGTGGCGACCCTGCCGCCGCCTGCCCGATTGCGCCGTCCCACCGAGCCGGGGGCTCCGGAACTCGAGGAGGAATGATGAGCTGGTTCATTGTGTTGTGCGTCGTCGTCTTTGCGCTGGGGATCTACATCGGCATCGGCCACCCCGGCATCCCCGGCCGCGAGGACCGGGTGGTGACGCACCGTCGACGCATCCACCACTTCACACCGCTGGACCTGCTGCGTCCGCCGCAGCGGCGCCGCTAGTCGGCCCATGGAGCCCGTCGACGTCGGCGCTGAGTTCCGCTTCCGGCGCCCCATCGACGTCCGCTTCCGCGACGTCGACGCGATGGGGAACGTCCACCACTCGGTCCCGCTGATCTACTTCGAGGAGGCCCGGGCCGCCTACTGGCGCGAGGTCGTCGGTCGCCCGGCTCTGGCGGACATCGACTACACGGTCGGCGAAGCGGAGCTGCGCTTCCACGAGCGGATCACGTTCCCGGCCCGCCTCACCGCAGGCGTCCGCACCACTCGCCTCGGCAACAGCAGCTTCACCATGGAGTACGTCCTGTGGGACGAGGCCGGGACGGTTCTCACCACGGGGCGGACCGTGCTCGTGATGTACGACTACGAGCGGGGCCGCTCGAAGCCGATCCCGGACGACGTGCGGCGGCGGATCGAGGAGTGGGAGGGGCTGGCGACGTCGTCGCCTACAGGATGAGTCCGATGACGGCCGAGATCAGGCCGATCACCGCGCCGAGCGCGTAGCCCAACCGCACGATGAGGATCAGCTCGCGCTCGGTCACGCTCCGGATCAGCTCTTCCACCCGTTCCATCGGAAACTCGAGGATCTTGCGCTCGACCTGCCCGGCGA
>VSDC01000282.1:0-3820 GCA_047459275.1 Gemmatimonadota bacterium | reverse complement strand
CAGGCGGACCGGTACCGCGGCGTCATCGCCTGGGCCCTCGACCACCGGCTCGCGGTCATCTCGATCGCCATCGGCTCGCTCGTCGGCGCCCTCGCGCTCCAGGCCCTCTTCGGCGGGTTCGGCTTCGTCCCGATCAGCGACCGGAGCGAGATCGACATCACCTTCGAGACGCCGCCCGGCTCTTCCCTCGAGTACACGCGCCTCAAGGCGATCGAGCTGGAGCGCCTGATCCGCGCCCGGCCCGAGGTCGCCTACACCTACACGACGGTGGGAGGCGAGGCGGGCGCGTTCGGGGTGGGCGGAGGAGCGGTCGACGAGGGGCGGATCTACGTGCGGCTCGTCCCCCGCGGCGAGCGACGGCTCTCCCAGGACCGGCTCGGTGTCGTGCTGCGCGAGGAACTCTCCCGCGTCGCCGGCGTGACCGCGTACGTCTTCTCCGGCGGCTTCGGCGGCAACCAAAAGCAGATCCAGCTCCAGCTCCGCGGACCCGACGCCGCGACCCTCACCGCCCTCGCCGAGCGGATCGCCGACGTCGTGCGCGACGTCCCCGGCGCCGTCGACGTCGGCCTCTCGACCCGCGGGCGACGCCCCGACCTCGGCATCATCATCGACCGCGGCCTGGCCGGCGACCTCGGCGTGACGGTGGGCCAGATCGCCGCCGCGCTCCGGCCCGCGTTCGCCGGCATCGACGCCGGGGATTGGGTCGATCCGTCGGGTGAGACGCGCGACGTCCGGATCCGCTTCGCGCCCGCCTTCCGCGAGCGCGCCGACGATGTGCGCACCATGCCCCTCGTCCTCCCCGCGCCGCCCGGCCTCCCCCGCGTCGTCACGCTCGAGCAGGTGGCCGAGGTGCGGGAAGGGCTCGGGCCGGCCCGCATCGACCACCTCGACGGCGACAACGTCGTCGTCATCGGCGCGAACGCCCAGGGCCGGTCGCTGGGCGAGGTCTCGCGGGACGTGGACCGGGCGATCCGCGCCGTCCCGCTCCCCCAGGGGTACCGCATCACCCAGGGCGGCGAGGTCGAGGACCAGCGCGAGGTCTTCGGCAACATCGGCCTCGCCCTCGCCTTCGCGGTCCTCCTCATGTACCTGATCCTGGTGGTCCAGTTCGGCAGCTTCGTCGACCCGATCGCGATCCTGCTCTCGCTCCCCCTCTCCATGATCGGCGTCGTCCTCGCGCTCCTCCTCACGGGCGACACGCTCAACATCATGAGCATGATCGGGATCATCCTTCTGGCCGGGATCGTCGCCAAGAACGCGATCCTGCTCATCGACTTCGCGAAGTGGGGGCGGGAGCGGCACGGCCTCGACCGGCGGACCGCGCTGATCGAGGCGGGGCGGATCCGCCTGCGCCCGATCATCATGACCAGCGTCGCGCTCATCGCCGGGATGACGCCGGTTGCGATCGGGTGGGGCGAGGGCGGGGACTTCCGGGCGCCGCTGGGGCGGGCGGTGATCGGCGGGGTGGTCACGTCCACGCTCCTCACGCTCCTCGTGATCCCGACCGTGTACGAGGTGCTCGACGAAGGGAAGGAGCGGCTGATTCGGTGGCTGCGGCGAGATCGAGGGCAACGGGAAACGCGTGCGCGGGCGGCGTGAGAGTCGCGGCCCGGGCGCGACCCGCACGCTCTCCCCGAAGCCCCCGGGGCGTGGGCGGCCCCGCGCTTGCGGTGCGATCCAGTGGGTCGAGCCAGCATAGGTGAGGAGTCAATGGACGAGAAACGCAAGGAGCGATACCGCCGGGCCGCCGAGAGGACCGCGGAAGCCCAGCGTCGCCTCCAGGCCGAGATCGACCGCCGCGACCGCGAGCGGAAGCAGGCTGGCGAGGCAAAGGCCGAAGCGGGCGCGGTCCAGGCCGGGCCTCGCAAGTACCCGGAGAATCCGCTGCCGCCGCAGCACCTCGAGAAGCCGGGTCTCGAATCCGAGCTGGAGCCGCGGCCGCGCTTCGAAGCGCCGGAGTATCGAGGGAGCGGGAAGCTCGAGGGCCGCGTCGCCCTCATCACCGGCGGTGACTCGGGGATCGGGCGCGCGGTGGCGGTGCTCTTCGCCCGGGAGGGTGCCGACGTCGCCGTCGCCTACCTGAACGAGCACGAGGACGCCGAAGAGACGATGCGCGCCGTGGAGAAGGAGGGCCGGCGCTGCATCCTCATCTCCGGCGACGTACGCGACCCCGAGTTCTGCCGCGACGCCGTCGAGCACACCGTGAGCGAGCTGGGCGGGCTCGACATCCTGGTCAACAACGCCGCCTTCCAACTGCACGTCGGCTCGATCGAGGAGCTCACCGACGAGCACCTCGACATGACGATGCGCACGAACATCTACGGCTACATCTACATGACGCGCGCGGCGGTCCCGCACCTGAAGCCCGGGAGCGCGATCGTCAACACCGGCTCCGAGACCGGCATCTTCGGGCAGCCGCACCTCCTCGACTACTCGGCGACGAAGGGCGCGATCCACGCCTTCACGAAGTCGCTGGCGACGGCGCTCGCGCCGTGCGGGATCCGCGTGAACGCCGTCGCCCCGGGCCCCGTCTGGACCCCGCTCAACCCCGCCGACAAGCCCGCGGAGGAGATCGAGCAGTTCGGCCACGGCACGTCGATGAAGCGCCCCGCGCAGCCGGAGGAGATCGCGCCGGCCTATGTCTTCCTGGCCGCGCCGTCGTGTTCCAGCTATATCACGGGGATCGTGCTGCCGGTCATGGGCGGGGTGTACGGGTAGGGCGGGTCCGGTCGGCGCCTTCGCCGGGGCCGGAATTCGCGCGGCCCTCCCGCAGGTCGGTGTCGACCCGGGCCCGGGCCCACGCTCTCCCCGAACCTTCGCGCACCCGGGCTGTATCACACCCGAGACCAGAGCAGTCGCCGGCGGGGGCGAGGACCGTCCCCGGCCGGGCCGTGCGTGGAACGCGGACGAGACACGGAGGGGTGATGCTGGGATTCGACGGGAGCCTTCGGATGCTGGCGACCGGATTGGTGGTGGCTGTGGCGGGCGTGGCCGCTGCCGAGCGCGGGACCGACGACGATCGGGCGGAGACGCCGACGGAATGGCGCGCGACGGCGGCGGATTCCGCCTTCGCGCGCGCGGCGGGGCCGCAGATCTTCGCGTCGATCGGTCGGGCGGTCGTTCCCGCGGTCGCCCGGGTCGAGCTGGCCCCCGAGAAGCCCGTGCAGGGAACCATCTTCACCGTGCGCGTGGTCCCGGACGGCGCGGAGCTGGTGCGCGTTGCGGGCGAGTTCGCCGGCGAGCCGCTGCACTTCGAGCCAGGCGACGTCGCCTTCACCGCCCTCGCGGCCGTCCCCGTCGACGCCGAGGGCGAGCTGACGCTGCGCCTCGAGCTGCACACGGCCGCCGGCCGCGTCGAGCGGCGCGAGGAGCGGGTCGAGATCGCGCCCGGCAACTTCAGGCACGAGCGGCTGACCGTCGCGCCCCGCTACGGCGGCGGCTACGACGAGGCGACGCTGGCGCGGATCCGCCGCGAGACCGAGCGCGTCCGCGAGGTCTCCCGCCGGGCGCACGGCACGCCGCGCCTCTGGGAGGCGCCCTTCGTCCGTCCGCGGCCCAGCCGCATCACGAGCCGCTTCGGCAACGGCCGGGAGTTCAACGGCCAGATCCAGAGCCGCCACACGGGCGTCGACTTCGCCGGAGCCGTCGGCGCGCCGGTCCACGCGGCCGCCCGTGGCGTCGTGCGCATCGTCGACGAGTTCTTCCTCGGCGGGAACGTCGTCTACATCGACCACGGCGCCGGACTCGTGACCGCGTACCTCCACCTCAGCGAGGTCACGGTCGCCGAGGGCGACACGGTCCAGGCCGGGCAGCAGATCGG
>VSDC01000281.1:0-3831 GCA_047459275.1 Gemmatimonadota bacterium | reverse complement strand
TTCAACGCGCTCCGTTTTCCCCTCGCTTCGCTGACGGTCTGGCTGGTGTTGAGGCGACGGGGACCGATCCCGCTCCCGGCGCGCGAGGACCTGCGCCGGGTGATCGTCCTCGGGCTCGTCGGGAACGTCGTCTACCAGGTCGCCTTCATCGTCGGGCTCGACCGGACGAGGGCCGGGAACGCGTCCCTGCTCCTGGCCGCCTCGCCGATCCTGACAGCCCTCCTTTCCGCGGCTCTCGGGCACGAGCGCGTGCGACCCCGGGTCTGGGGCGGCGTTCTCTCCACGCTCGCCGGGATGGCGCTCGTCGTCCTCGGTGGACACGAAGGCGTCTCGATCGGGCTCGACACCCTTGCCGGGGACCTGATCCTGGTGGGCGCGGCGCTCGCCTGGTCGATCTACACGGTGGGATCGCAGCCGTTGATCCAGCGATACGGCCCCGTGGCCGTCACGGCGTGGACGCTCTGGATCGGCTCCGCCGGTGTCGTCCTCCTCGGGATCCCGGATCTCGTCGGCCTCGATTGGGGCGGCGTCCCGCGCGCGAGCTGGGCGGCCGTCGCCTTCGCGGGCATTTTCGGCATCGCCCTCGCCTATCTCCTGTGGTACCAGGGCGTGCGCTACATCGGCAACACCCGAACGGCGATCTACTCGAACCTCGTCCCGGTGCTGGCGATCCTGATCGCGTGGCTGTGGCTGGGAGAGGTGCCTGGCGTGTTACAGATGGTGGGAGCCGCCGTCATCATCGGCGGGGTGATGGCGGCGCAGCGGTAGTGCCCGCACCTACCACAAGATCGTTGCCGTCCGGCCACAGAATGTCCCGTATTGCGGCGTGCGGCGGTCGAATGACCGGGTCGTGCCTGCGCCAGTCGAACGAACCCGGTCCCACTCGCGCGGGAGTCGCCGCATGGGAGCTCCCCCGAGACCCGTTCTCCTAGCCCCTCAACGACGACCTCAACGCGGTGGCGCGCTGATCCTCCTGACCGATCGCATTTTCGGCGCCGGCGCCGTGACGGTTGCCGAGGGTAGGCATACCGGCGCTTCGATCCGGCTCGGCTGGCTGCTGCGCTGAGGTCTCTGCTCCCGCCCGCCGTCCGGCCCACCTCTTGCCGCGTGCCCGCTCCGGAGCGCCCGCTGCTCGCGCGGGCGCATCCGTTTTCGGACGGAGACAGGCGATGGATATGCTCTGGCACGGCACGCTCGGCTTCGAGCTGGTGCACATCCCGATCAAGCTCTACAAGGCGACGCGGAAGAGGCGGGTCGAGTTCCGGCTGTTGCACGAGCCGGACCTTGCGCCGATCCGGTACCTGAAGGTGTGCAGCGCGGAGCAGACGCCGGTGCCCGACGAGGAGATCGTGCGCGCCGTCGAGGTCGATGGGCAATGGGTGACGGTCGCGGACGAGGAGCTCGCGCGCCTCGCGCCGCATCTCACGCGCACGATCGAGATTCGGGACTTCGTCGACTTGCGGGAGATCGACCCGGTCTTCTACCGCAAGCCCTATTACCTGGCTCCGGACGAGGGGGGCGAGGAGGCGTACGTGGTGCTGCGGGAGGCGCTGCGGCGTAGCGGCAAGGTCGGGATCGCGGAGTTCGTGCTCCTGCACCGCGAGCACCTGGCGGTGGTCCGGCCGGGGGACGAAGCGCTCCTCCTCGAGACGCTCCACTACCCCGAAGAGCTGATCGACGAACGAGAGCTGGAGCTGCCGACGGGGACCCGGTTGCGGGAGGGTGAGATCCGGATGGCGACGGAGCTGATCCGCAACCTGGCGATGGGGTTTGACGCAACGCGCTACAGGAACGAATATCGAGCCCGGATCATCGAGCTGCTGCGCGGGAAGGCGGAGGGCCGTCTGCCACCGGCGCTCGAGACGCCGCCGGCGCCCGAGCCGACCCCCGTCGCGGACCTGACGGAGCGCCTGCGGAAGAGTCTGGAACGAGCGACGGGCGCGGGGCGCCGGGCGGCGTGAGCGGAGCCGTCGCCCATCTGGACCGGGATCAGCGCGTGACCGCGGAGCGTCTCCGAAAACTTCGACAATACGGACTCACCGTCGGCACGCTCGGCTCGACCGCCGGCCAGACGGTGATGGTTGCGCTCCTTCCGATCCTCCTCGCGGAGTATGCGCCGTCGGCGGTGTGGATCGGCTTCGCGATCGGCGGGGAGGGGGTGTTCGCGTTGCTGGTGCCTTACTGGATCGGCGCGCTTAGCGATCACCTGCCCCAGAGACTCGCGCGGCGCTGGGGGCGGCGCACGCTCTTCCTGGTCCTGGCCGCGCCGATCATGGCCGGCGCCATGGCCGCCGCCCCCTTCGTCGCCGGGTATTGGGCCCTGGCCGGGCTGGCACTCCTCTACTTCGCGGCCTTCCACGGGTACCTCACCCCGCTCTGGGCGCTCATGGTCGATGCGGTCCCCGAAGAGCGCCTCGCCACGGTGCACGGAGTGCGCGGCGCGTTGCATGCGGCGGGGTTGGGATACGGCCTCGTGGGAGGCGGACTCCTGTTCGCGCTCTGGCCCCCGCTCCCCTTCCTGCTCGGTGCGCTCCTGATCTTCGTCACGACGGGAATCACGCTCTGGGCCGCCCCACGGGTGGACGAGCAAGGGGGCGATCCGACGGGCGCGCCCGTGACCGGCGAGGCCCGAACGGTGTGGCGGGAGCTCGCGACGCGCCCTGATGTCCGTCGATTCCTCGTCGCGAACGCACTATGGACAGGTGCGGTGGACGGGATTCGTCCCTATATTTTTCTATTTGCGGTTGCGGTGCTCGCAATCGACACGGCGGAGACATCGGCGATGCTCCTGCTGCTGGTGGGCGGGATCGGGATCGGCTCGGTGCTCCTCGGGCGCCTGGGCGACCGGTTCGGCAGGGTGCCGCTCCTCGCGGGCGGCGCGCTTCTCACCGCAGTCGCAATGCTTCTGGGCGTCCTGGTCCGGGAGCTGGATGGCGCCGTTGCGCTCCTCCTGGCATCGGGCCTAGGTGCCGCCGCGTTGATCGCACTTCCCTATCCGGTCTTCGCGGCCCTCGTTGGGAATCGGGCGATCGGGCGTTACACGGGTCTGTACATCCTGTCCCTCGGCCTCGCGCGCGTCGCCGCGCCGGTGATGGTCGGGATAGCGATCGACCTGGGCCGCCCGCTCTTCCCCGAGTATGACGGCTACCCGTTCATGTGGCCCGTGGCCGGGCTGATGGCGCTACTCGGCGCAATGTTGCTGTGGCGCGCCCTCGGCGGCACCCGCGCCCCGCGATTGCGCGCCGCGCCGCCAGGTCGTTAGCTTCTGCGCAAACTCGAGAGAAAAATCAACGACGTGGCGATGAGCAACCCCGTACGGACCCGGCCTCAACCTCCGCCGACGCCACCGCCGCCGCTGCGACCCGGGCGTAGGCTGGACCCGTCGATTTTCCAGCTCCCCGTCGAGAAGATGAGGAGCGGGTACTACTCCGACAAATACTTCGTTCGTGCGCGCGAGGTACTCCAGGCGAAAGGGCACGCGCCCGTCGTGACCGTCCAGGTCTTCCAGAAGAAGAAGGCATGGCTGGGCGGGATCGATGAGGCGATCGCGATCCTCAAGCTGTGCCTCACCGAAGGGTACAGGTGGGAGGATCTGGAAGTCATGGCGCTCTGGGACGGCGACGAGATCGAGCCGTGGGAGACGGTCATGACCATCACCGGACCGTACCCCGCCTTCGCGCACCTCGAGACGCTCTACCTCGGCGTGCTCGCGCGGCGCACCAAGGTCGCGACCAACACGAGGCGCGTGGTCGAGGCGGCGTGGCCGAAGTCGGTCATGTTCTTCCCCGCCCGGCACGACCACTGGCTGGTCCAGACCGGAGACGGTTATGC
>VSDC01000280.1:0-3835 GCA_047459275.1 Gemmatimonadota bacterium | reverse complement strand
GGCCGAGGTGCTCGCGCCAGCCGTCGTTCACGATCTCGCTCGCGACGGCGTCGCCTCGGGCAAGGGCCTCCGTGTGGCGGGTGAGCAACCCGGCGCCGAGCGCGGCCAGCGGCGGCCCGGCGCGGAGCGGCGACCGGCGGGAGCGTCGCGTCCCCGGGGGCGGTGGGTCGACGACTTCCTCGGGGTACGCGTTGGCGAAAGCGACGCTCCGGCCGGCCCGCTTCGCTTGAGCCAGGATGCTTTCGCTCTCGACGAGCGGGCGAAGCATCGTCGGCACCCAGGGCCCGTAGTGGCGGCCGAAGCGGGCCGGCGCGTTCTCGCCGGTGAGGAGCGCGGCCTGCCCGGTCCCGCTTTGGGGCAGGCCGTCCACGCCCAGCACGGCATCGAGTCCGACGAGCGTCGCCTCGCGGGTCGAGAGCCCGGCGGCGTCCATCGTCGGGCGCTGGCCGCCGAGGAGCGCCTCGAGCGTGGGCAGCCGCGCGGCGGCGAGCGCGTTGACCGCCGGGTCGGCCGGCCCCAGCCCGACGCCGTCCAGGAATACGAAGAGCACCCGTGGCACGGCGGCCCCTACCCCGCGATGGTGCCGGCGATATCCGGCCGGAACGACGGGCGCATCATGTCCCGGAGCGACGTGCGCCTCATGTCGCTGCCGCTACCCTCCGAGTACGCGAGCGACGTCGTCCACGGCGACGCCCTCGACCTCGACCATCTTGTTCCGCCCCGACTCCCCCGAGACGACGCGCACCGCGGACTTCGGGACGCCGAGGAGGCGGGCCAGGAAGCGCACGAGCTCTTCGTTCGCCGCGCCCTCCACGGGCGGAGCGGCGAGCCGGACCTTGAGCGCGCCGTCGTACTCGCCGGCCAGCTCGCTCCGCGAGGCGCGCGGCTGCGCCCGGACCGGGATGCGCACCGCGTCGCCTCGTTGTTCGAATCGGATCGCCATCCAGCTACGCTCCAGAGGGCATTACGCCGCGGCTGGCCGCTCACCGGCCGCCCGCCGTCAGCCCGCAACTTGCACCCACCGGAAAAATGCCCCGTGTAGGAGGCCGGGACAACCCGCGCCGGCGGCCGAGAAACCCGCGGCCCGGGCACGCTGGATCGAGCGGGGCGCGTGCGAACGGTCCGCGGTGCGTGCGACCCGGCCCCCGGCGCGCCGTATCGACGGAGGCACCCGTGCCCCGACCGCTCGCCGAACAGGTCGTTGTCATCACCGGCGCGTCGTCCGGGATCGGCAAGTGCACGGCCCTGTACCTGGCGGCCCGCGGCGCGCGGGTCGTGCTCACCGCCCGCTCCGTCGACGCACTGCACGACGTGGCCCGCGAGATTCGCGACGCCGGCGGCCAGGCCCTCGTCGTCCCCGGCGACGTCCGGCGCGAGGAAGACATGGCGGCCGTGGCCGACGCGGCGGTCGACCGCTTCGGCCGCATCGACACCTGGGTCAACAACGCGGGCGTCTACTTCTACGGCGCCGTCGTCGATTTCACCCTCGACGACTTCCGCGCCGCGCTGGAGACCGACCTGATCGGCGTGATCAACGGCACGCGGCAGGCGCTGCGGTACATGCTCCCCGCCCGCTCGGGCGTGATCGTCCAGATCTCATCGATCCTGGCGCTACGCGGCGCGCCGTACACGGCGCCGTACTCCGCGGCGAAGGCGGGGATCGACGGCTTCTGCGACGCGCTCCGCGCCGAGCTGTGGGGGAGCGGCGTCCAAGTCGCGACGCTCTACGTTCCCAACGTCGACACGCCGATCTACCAGCGCGCTCGCAGCCGTTTTGCGACGAAGCCCGCCGCGGTCCCGCCGGTGCACGACCCGATCGTCGTCGCCCGGAGGATCGCACGGCTTGCCGTCGCGCCGCGGCCACGCGCGTACATCGGCGCGTTCCGCCTGGTCTACGGCGGACTGGGCTGCCTCTTCCCCAGGCTCGCCGACTGGTTCCTGCACCACGCGGCGGGGATCATGGAGGGGATGGTGCCGACCGGCCCGGACAACGTGGATGCGCCGGTGTCATCCCTCCCGCCCGCGATCCGGGGAGGGTGGAGTCGGAGGGGCGTGAGAGGGTTCACGGTGACCGGCCTCGTGCGCGCGCTCCCGTGGGAGTCGGTGCTCGCGGCGGGCTTTGCGGGGTTCTGGGCGGGGTGGTGGTCTGGGAAGCGGGATTAGCCTTACGCGTGACGCGTATCGAAGCTTCTCACGCCGATGCCTCGTTGCGCCGAGGCCTTGAAAGGGATGTCGGCCTACGCCCTCGGCACCCCGCCCGGATACAGCACCACCTTCCTGCACCCGTCCCGCTTCTCCGCGAACATTTCGTAAGCCCGCGGCGCGTCGTCGAGCGACATCCGGTGGCTGATCACCCGGCTCGGATCGACGCGTCCCTCCCGGATGTGCTCGAGGAGGTGCGGCATGTACCGCTTCACGTTGCACTGCCCCATGCGCAGCGTGAGGTTCTTGTTCATCGCCGTGCCGATGGGGACCAGGTTCCACGGTGGCCCGTAGACGCCGACGATGGAGACGTTGCCGCCCTTGCGCACGGCATCGATCGCCCACCCCAGCACCGTGGCGGCGCCGGCCTGCATCATCAGCGCGCGGCCGAGGAACGTATGCAGCGCGGAGCCGTCGGCCTCCAGCCCCACCGCGTCGATGCAGACGTCGGGGCCCATCCCGCCGGTGATCTCCTTCAGGTAGGCGACGATGTCGTCGACCTCGCGCCAGTTCACCGTCTCGACGTTGTTGTACTGCCGTGCGAACGCGAGCCGGTAGTCGACGTGGTCCACGGCGATCACGCGCCCGGCGCCCATCAACCACGCCGACTTCTGTGCGAAGAGCCCGACCGGGCCGCACCCGAAGACGACGACCGTCTCGCCCGGCTTGATCTCGCCCATCTCCGCGGCCTGATAACCCGTCGGAAAGACGTCGGCCAGGAAGACCGCCTGTTCGTCGGTGACGTCGTCCGGGATCTTCATCGGGCCCACGTCGGCGAACGGGACGCGCACGTACTCGGCCTGCCCGCCGTCGTACCCGCCGGTCGTGTGGGAGTAGCCGAAGACGCCGCAGGTGAGCTCGCTGTTGGGGTTCGTGTTCTCGCACTGGGCGAAGAGGTCTCGCTGACAGTAGAAGCAGCTCCCGCACGAGATCGGGAAGGGCACGACGACCCGGTCCCCCTTCTTCAGGTTGCGCACGCTCGGCCCCACCTCCTCGACGATCCCGGTGAACTCGTGGCCGAAGGTGTGCCCGACGCGCGTGTCGGGGATCAGGCCCCGGTACAGGTGCAGGTCCGAGCCGCAGACGGCCGCGACTGTCACGCGCAGGATCACGTCGTTCGGGTGCTCGATGCGGGGGTCCGGCTTCTCGACCACGCGCAGGTCTCCCGGACCACGGTACGAAACTGCCTTCACGTGCGCCTCCCCGGCCGATTCGGGGTGAAGGAACCGGCGACGGGGCCCGCCCCGCCGCCGTCGTCGCCGCAGGTCCGGGGGCGCAAGATGCGTGCGACCTGGGCGGCGCGCCGCGTTGCGGGGCCAGCAGCGCGCTGCGCGGCAGGAACGGCCGGCCCTCGGCCGATGGGAGGCTGCGGCCGCGCCGTCGGCGGGAACGGCCGCGACGCGGCGGAAGGCTGCGCCTGCGCCAGCCACGGCCACGGCCGCAACGGGGCGGCGGCCGCCCACTGGCATGCCCGTTGCCCGCCTGCTCCGACGGCGCCCGTCGCACCATCTCCGGGGCGGGCTTCGAGGGATGTTTGGAAGACGAGCAGAGGCGAGATGAGACAGGCGATCGAGATCCGGCGTGGCCCGGCGGAGCGGCCGACGGCTCTCGGCATCGACCAGGCATTCGAGCG
>VSDC01000279.1:0-3839 GCA_047459275.1 Gemmatimonadota bacterium | reverse complement strand
GACGACGGGCACGCCCGCCGCCGCGATCTCGTCGGCGACCATCCAGCCTTCCGTCGCGCCCGCGAGGATGAGGCGAACCCGCAGCTCCCGGGCTAGCCGCAGGGCGACGAGGATGTCGCTGGACCGGTGGACCTCGAGGATCAGAGGCACCTCGCCGCGAGCCACGGGGACGAGCGCCTCGAGGTCGAGTCGGCTCAGTGAGTAATCGCGCCGGCTCGCGGTCTCGTAGGCGTTACGGTTCACCATGTAGTCCCGCACATCCTCGAAGACCTCCCGGAGACGCAGGATCGCCGCCGCCCGGGCGCCGCCGGAGAGCTGCGACCCGCGCTCGCCCAGGACGGCGACCATCCCTACCGGGCTCTTGCGCACCATCTCCATCGGCGTCTCGCCGCCCAGATCGACGAGCACCGCCTGCCCGGCAATCAGCGACGCGCCCGGCGTCGGCGCGACGATGGCGCGCGTGATCCCCTCGGCCCGGGTCACGGCCACCGGCGACGAGTGCGGATCCAGTCCGTCGGCCGGATTGAACGCGGCGGTGATGCGGTCGTCGTTGACGCGCGCGTCACGGGTGCCCTCCACCGCGCCGACTTCGACCAGCCCGAGCTGGGTGCCGGAGTCGATGAAGCCCGGGGTCACGACCTTGCCGGCTGCGTCGATGACGCGCGCGCCCGCCGGGACCTCGACGCCGGCGCCGACGGCGGCGATGTAGCCGTCACGGATGACGACGGTGCCGCGCTCGATGACCGGTCCCGCCATCGTATGGATGCGGGCGTTCGTGATGGCGATCGTCTGGGCCGGGGCAGTGCCCGCGCCCGCGAGCAGGACCGTCGCGGCGGCTGCAACGGCAAGGCGCCTCATGACACCACCTCCTTCCGCTCGTTGCCCAGCATGAAATCGCTCTTCGGCTGGAGGTTCGGGTCGTTCCGGTCGAAGACGAGCGCGCCGTCGATGAAGACCTTCTCCGCGCGCGTGTACACGCTGAACGGGTCGCCCGACCAGATCACGACGTCGGCCATCTTCCCGGGCTCGAGCGACCCGGTGCGGTCGTCGATCCCGAGGGCCTTGGCCGGGTTGATCGTGATCCAGCGGATGGCGTCCTCGTACGTGATCCCCATCCCGGCCTCGTTGGCCGCGCGCAGCACCTTCGCCGCCTCCTGGTTCAGGCGCTGGATCCCCGACGCATCGTCCGAGTGGACGATGGCGCACCCACCCGCCTCGTGGACCAGGGCGATGTTCTCGAGGATGCCGTCGTAGGCCTCCATCTTGAAGCCCCACCAGTCGGCCCACATGCTGGCGCAGATCCCCTCACGGGCCAGGAGGTCGCGGACCTTGTACGCCTCGACGGCGTGGTGGAAGGACGAGATCCGGTAGCCGAACTCCTTGGCCAGGTCGATCATGATGGCCATTTCGTCGGCGCGGTAGCAGTGGTTGTGGACCAGGATCTCGCCCTCGAGCACGCCGGCCAGCGTCTCGAGCTGCAGGTTCCGCTGCGGCATGCGGGCCGGGTCGGCGCCGCCCTCTTCCCACCGCTTCCACTCGTCGCGGTAGCGCGCCGCCCGGATCCACGCCTCGCGGTAACCCGCCACGTTCCCCATCCCGGTCATGGGCGACCGGCCGCGGCCGCCGTAGACCCGCGACGGATTCTCGCCGCACGCCATCTTGAGCCCGTGCGGCGCGCCGGGGAACTTCATCGCCTGGTACGTCCGGGCGGGGACGTTCTTGACGGTGACGCCCCGGCCGCCGAAGAGGTTCGCCGAACCGGGGAGGATCTGCATGGTGGTGACGCCGCCGGCGAGGGCCAGGGCGAACTGCGGGTCCTGGGGCCAGATCGAGTGCTCGGCCCAGACCTCGGCGGTGTTGGGCGCCGTCATCTCGTTCCCGTCGGCGAGGGCGTCGACCTCGGGCGACGGGTAGACGCCCAGGTGCGAGTGCGTGTCGATGATCCCCGGCGTCACCCACTTCCCGGTCGCGTCGATCACGACCGCGTCGGCCGGGGCCTCGATGTTCGTACCGACCTCCACGATCCGCCCGCCGCTCATGAGGAGCGACGCGTTGCGCAGGATCGGCCCGGCGGCCGTCAGGATCGTGGCGTTGCGGATCAGCGTGGGCCGCGAAGGGAGCGGCTCGTAGGTGGAGACGAAGGGGTCGGCCGCGAAGACCGACGCCTTCTCGGCCGTGCCGGCCGCCTCGGCGCGCGGTTTCGGGCCCGACGAAGCGCCCTGCGGCGACGCGGTCGCGCACCCGGCGGTCGCCGCCGCGGCGAGCACCCACAGACAAGCGCGTAGATGCATGGAACGACTCCCGGATGAACTGGACTCGAACCCACGCAAACTACGGCATAGCGCGAGGGGGGAGCAAGCGAGGGCGGTGGAGGTGGCGAGCGGGCTCCAGCCAGGGCAGCAGAAGACCGCGGAACGTGCGGGGGCGAACGAGTTAGCGGCGCGGCGCTGTGCCGGTGGCAAGCGGTCCGCAACCGCTGCGGCGCGCGGCGTGCGGCCTCGGTGAGAGCGAGACGCGTGCGGCAGTGGTGACGGCGGTTGGCGCGCTTAACGCATCTCCTCGATCTCCGCTGCCGCCCCGCCCCGCTTCACCCAGCTCCTCACCACCGCCTCCGGCACGGCGCCACGGCAGACGATCTGCGCCGGCCCCTGGAGCCGGACGAGCCCATCGGCCTCGAGAGTCACGCCCAGCGAGCCGCCAGGCATTCGCACGGTGACATCCCGCGCCTCGACGAGCCCCAGCCGCGCCGCGGCATAGGCTGCCGCACACGCGCTCGACCCGGAGGCGAGCGTCTCGCCCGCGCCGCGCTCCCAGACCCACGCCTCGATCGTGTCCGGCCCGGTCACGCGGACGAACTGGACGTTCGTCCCCGCCGCGAAGGCGGGGTGCGTGGCCAGTCGCGGCGCGCGACGGAGGAAGTCCTCGCGCTCGAGGGCGTCCACGAAGACCACGCAGTGCGGATTGCCGATGGAGACCGGGTTCACCCGCGCGGTCAGGCCATCACCCAGGTCGAGGACGTGGCCGAACGCGTCGCCCGGCTCCGGCCGGAACCCGACGTCCTCGCCCCTGAACGACGCGCGCCCCATGTCGACCACGATCGAGACCACGCCGCCGGGCTCGACGCCCTCCACCTGCATGCGAACGGTCTCGCCGGGTAGCCGTACCTCGAACGGCTCGCGCCCGACCCGCCCAAGGAGGTGCAGGTAGGCCCCGAAGATGCGAAGCCCGTTGCCGCTCTTCTCGGCCTCGGTGCCGTCCGGATTGAAGATGCGCAGGCCGAAGCTTCCATCCCGGCCGAGATCGGCCAGGAGCACTCCATCCGAACCGACGCCGAAATGGCGGTCGCAGAGGGCGCGGACGAGGCTCGCGCTCGGCTCGCCCCCGAGGTCGGCCGAGTCGATAACGATGTAGTCGTTGCCGAGGGCCTGGCCCTTGGTGAAGGGAAGATCGGACATACTCGGAGGATGGTAACGCATGACGTCGTTGACCGGTAGGTCACGATCCGCGAGGTTGAGCGTGTGGCGCCCCGACCGACCGACGAGGAGCCCATGAAGCTTCGCAACCTGCACCGCTGGGACGTCTCGACCGAGGAGGCACGGGAGATCCAGCAGCAGCTCCGCGAGCGCGTGGTGCTGGAGCCACCGGCCCGGTTCCGGCCACGCCGCGTCGCCGGGGCGGACCTTTCGATCCGCTGGAAGCAAGACCGCGGCTACGCCGCGATCGTCACGTTGGACCCCGAGTCCCTCGAGACGGTCGAGGAGGCGACGGCGGTCGTCGACGTGACGTTCCCCTACGTGCCGGGGCTCCTCTCGTTCCGGGAGCTCCCACCCCTCGCCGCC
>VSDC01000278.1:0-3839 GCA_047459275.1 Gemmatimonadota bacterium | reverse complement strand
GCGCGTCCTCGTAGCTCTCGATCCGCAGCACCTTCACCACCCGCGGCGTGCGCTCCACCTCCTCGGCGGTGGGGAGGCGGGAGGGGCGGCCGTCCCGCCATTTCGGCGAGAACATCACGCGCAGCAAACGAATAATCAATGTCGAATCAAAATAATCGCCAATCTCGACAACAATGAACTTTCTACTGCCACCGTTACGCCTGTTCAGATCTATGACGCCGTGAGCAGTTGTGCCCGACCCCGCAAAGAAATCTAGGACTACGTCGTCTAGCGTAGTCGTGACGTCAACAAGGGTGCGCATGATGGAGGTCGGCTTCGGAAAGTTCAGCGCCTTATAGCCCATAACATTGGCGAGATCCCGATTCCCCTCACCTTGTGAAATCGCCAGAGCAAGACTGCCTATAGGACTCCTTTCGGCTGTTTCGAAAAGGAAACGCTTCTTACGAGGCTTTCCCGTTCGTGGATTCTTGGGCCAATGAATGCGGTTATCGGCCAACAATGCTTGGAACCCCGCTTCGTCCGTTATCCATCCAAGATCCGGGTGAGGGTGATATTCGTCGCCTGTCTCAGGATTAACGATAACGTAATGAAGATTGGGCCGTTGTTGCGCATTCGCTTTTCCGGTCAGAGGATCGGTCGTATAAGGACCACGCGGATCGTTGTCCGGGTTTTTGAAATCCGATCGATCGATAGACCGACCAACCACACCGGATCCGGGAGCCACGAAAACATGGATGTATTCGTGGTCTGTTGAAAATCTAGTGACCACTCGATTGTCTGTATTCCTTGTTTTCCATACAAAACTCCCGAGGTGGGTAAGCCCCAGTCGAGAGTGAGCGACCAGGTTCAACAGGTTAGCGGTTTCGACATCGTTCAGAGACACCAAGAGCGCTCCATTCTTCGCCAACAACCCCCTCGCCACCCTCAACCGCTCCTCCATCATCGCGAGCCAGGAGGAGTGCCGGTAGCGGTCCTTGTAGATGAAGTCGTCGCTCCCGGTGTTGTACGGCGGATCGATGTAGATGCACTTGACCGCGCCGGCGTACTTCCGCTCGAGCAGGCGCAGCGCCTGGTAGTTCTCCCCGTGGATGAGGATCCCGCCGACGGCGTCGTCGAGGTCGCCGTCGAACCCCTCGAGGAGGCGGTCGACGAAGTCCTGGTCGAAGTGCCGGGTGTCGACGACCAGCGTGGGATGCGCCTCTAGGAACGCCTCGTTCACCTCCCCGTTGGGGTTGAACAGGTCCTTCGCCGGATCGATGTGGAAGAGCGTGCGCCACGCCTCGAGCTGCGCCTCGTTCGCCAGGACCTCGGGCCAGAGCGCGCGAGGGACGTCCTTGATCAGGACGAGCCAGTCGGTGCGGAGGACGAACTTGCGCTTCTCGAACAGGCGACGCTGGACCTCCTCGAGCTGCGCCAGGAACTCGATGATCTCGCCGGCCACGCGCCGGACGGCGCGCAGCGTGCGCAGCTTGGCCGGCAGGTCGGCGTCCAGGTCGCCGATGTGGAGGACCTGGTCCTTCAGGTAGAACTCGAGCTCGCGCTGCAGGAAGCCGCGCAGGTCGCGGTGGACGAAGAAGTCGCTCGTGTTGCGGCGGGCGAAGTGCCGGAGCCGCCGGAGCAGGAGCGACGGAGGCGCTTCGTCGCCCGCGGGCTCGCCGCTCGGCGCGGCGAGGGCGGCGGCGAGGGCCTCGCTCCGGATCGCGTCGAGGATCGCCGGCGCCGCGTCGACGAGGATCGCGTCCTGGACCCTGCCATTGTCGCCGTAGCGGGCTCTCTCTTCATCGGTGAGAGGGCGATAGTGGAACGGCACGGTGAGGGTGCGGGCGTCGGCGTCTTCGGCGACGTCCTCGGGGAGCGGAACGAAGAAGCGCGTGTCGCCCTTGTTGTTCCCCGTCGGGAGCTTCGCGTCGGTCAGGACGAAGCGCACGCGGAACGCCCCGTCGAACCCCGCGTCGATGGTGAAGGCGTAGTCGCGGAACACCTCGCCCGTCTTGACGTAGTGCTGCCCCCGGTTGGCCCAGTGGAAGAAGGTCTCCTCGCCGTTGTACGGCACGGCGAAGCGCTCCCGGGCGGCGCCGTACCACCGACGGGGGATGAAGTCGCCGTCCTCGTAGTAGCGCGAGAAGAAGTTGTACAGATGGTTGAAGACCTCGCCCTGCAACGCCTCGTGGGAGCGGGCCGCGGCGACGCGGGCCCGGGCCGCGTCGTAGGCCTCGATCAGCTCCCGGATGGCGCGCGCGGGGTTTTCGCGGTGCCGGGGGTCGACGTCGCCGTTCGGGAGGATCGCGTCGTCGGCGACTTCGCGGCGGATCCGGTCGGCGAGCTCGGCGGTCTCGCGCTCGGCCGCCGCACGGTCCTCGGCCGCGACGTCCTCGAACGCTTCCCGCACGCGCCGGGGGAGCTGCTCGTCGAGGAACGCCTCGACCTCGTCGCGCTTGATGCGGAGGAGCCGATAGAGGCCGAAGTCGAGGTCGGACAGGTCGAGCTGGAAGAGCTCCCGGAGGAGCCCACGGAGCCGATCCAGAGGTTCGAGCTGCATCGCCATCCCTGGTCGCGGGGTATCCATTCGCACGTCGTCGATCCGAAACGTATCATTCGGCGCCGGTTTCGCCAACGACGTCAGCAGCGTACACCGACAGAGGTCTCGAGATGAACACCATCACCGCCGCCGTCCTCCCGGCGCCCGGAGCGCCCATCGAGCTCCGCGAACTCCCCGAGCCGGAGCTGGAGCCCGGCTCCGCCCTGCTGGAAGTCGAACTGAGCGAGGTGTGCGGCACGGACGTGCACCTCCGCGCCGGCCGGCTGGCGGGCGTCCCCTACCCCATCGTCCCCGGGCACGTGACGGTGGGCCGGCTCGCGAAGATCAGGGGGACCCTGAAGGACGCCGCGGGGAACACACTCCGGGATGCCGAGGGAAACGTGCTCCGCGAGGGCGACCGCGTCACCTTCCTGGACGTGCACCGCACCTGCAACGCGTGCTGGCATTGCCTGGTCGCCAAGGCGACGACGCGCTGCCCCGACCGCCGCGTCTACGGGATCACCTACGGCGTCGCCGACGGCCCGAGCGGCGGGTGGGCGGAGGCGATCTACCTGAAGCCGGGGACGCACATCATCCCCGTCGGCGAGCTGGATGCGGAGGCGTTCATGGCGGGCGGGTGCGGGCTCCCGACCGCGCTCCACGCCGTCGAGCGCGCGGAAATCCGGATCGGCGACACGGTCCTGGTCCTTGGCGCGGGCCCGGTCGGCCTCTCCGCGGTGATCCTGGCGAAGATGAGCGGCGCGCTGCGGGTCCTCTGCATCGGCGCGCCGGAGCCGCGGCTCGAGGCGGCGCGCGCCGTCGGCGCGGATGCGACGCTCTCCATCGAGACGACGTCGCCCGAGGAGCGGCTCGAATGGGTCCTCGAGCACACCGGCGGCCGCGGCGCCGACGTCACCATCGAGGCCGCCGGCGCGCCCGAGGCGGTAGTCCAGGCGATGCGCTTCACCCGCGACGCCGGGCGCGTGGTCGTCGTGGGGCAGTACACCGATCACGGTGACGTCGCCTTCAACCCCCACGCGGACCTGAACCGCAAGCACATGGACGTGCGCGGGTGCTGGGGCTCTGACTACTCCCACTTCTTCCGCGCGGTCCAGGTCATGCGCGACCCCGCGCGCTCCCGTCCCTGGTCGGCGATCCCCCTCGAGCGGTTCGGCCTGGCACAGGCGAACGACGCCCTCGACGCCGTCGCCGCCAGCCGCGTCGCCAAGGCGCTGATCGATCCGAAGCTGCGCTGAGCGGGTACGCCCGCCAGCCAGACCGCCAGCCAGACCGCCAGCCAGACCGCCAGCCAGACCGCCAG
>VSDC01000277.1:0-3858 GCA_047459275.1 Gemmatimonadota bacterium | reverse complement strand
GTGATCCGCGAGGACCGGCACGACCTGGTCTACCGGACGAAGCGCGAGAAGTACAACGCGATCCTGAACGAGATCGAG
Source organism: Gemmatimonadota bacterium (assembly GCA_047459275.1). Lineage (GTDB taxonomy): Bacteria > Gemmatimonadota > Gemmatimonadetes > Longimicrobiales > RSA9 > CALBZE01. The sequence continues at coordinate 3,780 of VSDC01000277.1, read as the reverse complement.
CGCCTGCATCGCATGCAGCTCCCGGTGCTGGTCGGCACGGTCTCGGTCGACGTCTCGGAGACGCTCTCGCGCATGCTCAAGCGGCGCGGCATCCCGCACAACGTGCTGAACGCGAAGTACCACAAGCAGGAGGCGGAGATCGTCGCGCAGGCGGGGCAGCCGGGCGCGGTCACGATCGCGACGAACATGGCCGGCCGCGGTACGGACATCAAACTGGGGCCGGGCGTGACGGAGCCGCGCACGGTCGGCTGGCTCAAGGGGCACGGGATCGACCCGGCGAAACTGCCGCTGCCGGCCGACCCGACGCTGGCCGTCGACCTGACGGACAAGCCCGACGACTACGTGGTCGAGCCGGGCGGGCTCCACATCATCGGCTCTGAGCGCCACGAGTCGCGGCGGATCGACCGCCAGCTCCGCGGGCGCGCGGGGCGTCAGGGCGACCCGGGCGCGTCGCAGTTCTTCCTCTCCCTCGAGGACGACCTGATGCGCCTCTTCGGCTCGGAGCGCATCGCCGGGATCATGGAGAAGCTCGGGGCCGAGGAGGGCGAGGTCATCACGCACCCGCTGGTGACCCGCTCGATCGAGCGGGCGCAGCGTCGCGTCGAGGTCCAGAACTTCGAGGCCCGCAAGCGGCTGCTGGACTACGATGACGTCATGAACCAGCAGCGCGAGGTCATCTACGACCTGCGCCTCTTCGCCCTGGAGGGCGGCGAGGACCTCAAGGGCGAGGTCTGGGAGATGGTCGAGCACGCGGTCCGGGGCACGATCTCGGAGTACGTCGACCCGGACGAGCACCCGGAGGAGTGGGACCTGGCCGGGCTCCGCAACCGCCTGGTGATCGATTACTTCGTCGTCGTCGAGGAGCTGCCGAAGGAGAACACGCCGGACCACGAGTTCGACACGCCGGACGACGTCGAGGCCGTGGTGATGGAGCGGGTCCGGGAGGCGTTCAAGCGCAAGCTGAAGAGCTTCGGCGAGCACGAGGAGCGCCTACTCTCCTTCATCATGCTCAGTGTGATCGACGAGAAGTGGCGCGACCACCTCTACGACCTGGATCACCTGAAGGCGTCGATCGGCTTCCGCGGATGGGGTCAGAAGGACCCGCTGATCGAGTACAAGAAGGAGGCCTACGACATGTTCGTGGACCTCATGGCGGACATCCGCAAGACGGTCGCGTCGCTGGTGTTCCGGGCGCAGCTCGCGGTGCCGCAGCCGCGGCCGGCCGCGCCGCGTCGCCTGATCCTGACGGGCCCGAGCGATGTGCCGGAAACGCGGCCGTCGCTGGAGCAGCCGGCGGTGGAGCGGGAGACGGCGGACGGCGTGGCGACGCTGGTCGGGGCGGGCCGCTCCGCGGCGCGCGTCCCGCTCGGCGGCCGCCCCGTCGGCTCCGGGAGTCTGGCGCACCTCAAGACGAACAGGGGCGAGGACGGCGGGGCGCCGCACCCGGCGACGGCCGAGGAGAAGATCGGGCGCAACGATCCCTGCCCCTGCGGCTCGGGGCGCAAGTACAAGAAGTGCCACGGCGCGGGCGTCGCGTAGGCGACGTCGCGCGCACCTCGATCCGTGGTGGCGTCGGCCGGCGTGTGCGTCGGCCGGCGCTCTTTTCGGTGCCAAAGTCGGCCCGCGCCGTTGGGACGAGGAGGCTCGCAAGGCCGGGCATCGGCGCTTGACCTCTGGGATCCGCGGACCCTTTCCACTATTCCCGTGCCCCTGCCCGCCGTGTAGTGTGGGCGCGTGAGCGAACCCGGACCGCGGTACACGATCAAGGAATGGCCGGCGGGCGAGCGGCCCAGGGAACGGCTCGGCCAGGCCGGCGCGGCGGCGCTCTCCTCCACCGAGCTGATCGCCATCCTCGTGGGGAGCGGGACGGCGGGCAGTTCGGCGGTCGCGGTCGCGGGCGAGCTGCTGCGCGCGGCCGGCGGTTCGCTCCGCCGCCTCTCGGCGTCCACACCGGCCGAGCTGGCCCGCGTCCGGGGCGTGGGGCCCGCGGTGGCCGCGCGCCTGGCCGCCGCCCTCGAGCTAGGGCGCCGGCTCGCCCGCGAGGAGCCGCTCGAGCGCACCCGCATCCGCGGCCCCGGCGACGTCTACGAGCGCTGCGCCCCCGCGATGCGCGATCTCGCCCAGGAAGAGTTCCGGATCCTCCTCCTCAACACCCAGCACGCCGTGCTCTCCGACCTCCTGATCACGCGCGGGATCCTGGACGCATCGGTGGTGCACCCCCGGGAAGTCTTCAGGCCCGCGATCGCCGAGAGCGCGGCGGCGATCATCCTCGTCCACAACCACCCATCGGGGGACCCTCTCCCCTCGATCGAGGACCGCGAGATCACTCGCCAGCTCGCCGAGGCGGGCCGCATCCTGGGGATCCCGGTCCTCGACCACGTCGTGATCGGCGACGGGCGGTACGTATCGTTCGTCGAGGCGGGGCTGCTGGCGTCGTAGGCGGGCGCTCGCGGCCCCGGTCGGCTCTCGACCGGCTGGTTCGGGCACGGCCTCCCTGGCACGCGGGTATTTCCTTTGCTAGCTTCTTCTTGAGCATCCTGTTGCCCGAGGAGTGGATCGGATCCTATGCAATCTGCCGTGACGGCGACGACCGGAACCGAGACGCGCGCGGCGCTGGCGGTTCTGCCGGAGCGCCTGCGTGCGTCCATCGAGCCGAACGCCGACCGGCTGGACCTCGGCCTCATCGCGCGCGCGTACGAGTTCAGCCGCAAGGCGCACGCGGGGCAGAAGCGCGCCTCGGGCGAGGAGTACGTCGACCACTGCGTCGAGGTCGCCAAGATCCTCTCCGACCTGCACCTGGACACCGTCTCGATCGCCGCGGGGCTGATCCACGACGTCGTCGAGGACACGGAGACGACGCTCGAGGAGGTCCGTGCCGAGTTCGGTGAGGAGATCGCCGTCGTCGTCGATGGCGTCACGAAGATCGGGAAGGTGCAGTACCGCTCGACCACCGAGCACCAGGTCGAGAACTACCGGAAGCTGCTCCTCTCGATGGCGCAGGATGCGCGGGTCATTCTCATCAAGCTGGCCGACCGGCTGCACAACATGCGGACGCTCGACCACCTGCGGCCGGAGAAGCAGCGTCGCATCGCCCTCGAGACGCGGGAGATCTACGCGCCGCTCGCGCACCGGCTCGGTATGGCGCAGATCCGCTGGGAGCTGGAGGACCTGGCCTTCAAGCACCTCGAGCCCGAGGCGTACCGCGAGCTCGCCCGCAAGGTCGCCGAGAAGCGCCAGGAGCGGGAGGAGCAGATCGAGGCGCTGCGCGCTCCGCTCGAGGAGGAGCTGCGCAAGGCGGGGATCCCGTGCGAGGTGTACGGCCGGCCGAAGCACCTCTGGTCGATCTACCGGAAGATGGTCACCCGCAACAAGCCGTACGAGGAGATCTACGACCTCATGGCGGTGCGGGTGATCACGGACACGGTCGCCAACTGCTACCACGCGCTGGGCGTGATCCACAACAAGTGGACGCCGCTCCAGGAGCGGTTCCACGACTACATCGCCACGCCCAAGTCCAACATGTACCGGTCGCTGCACACGACGATCTTCGGACCCGGCGGGCGGCTGTACGAGATCCAGATCCGGACGTACGAGATGCACCGCACGGCCGAGTACGGGATCGCGGCGCACTGGCGCTACAAGGAGGGACTCAAGGGCGCGCCGGACGAGGTCGACGACACGCTGACGTGGTTCCGGCAGGTCCTGGAGTGGCAGCAGGAGACGCGCGAGCCGGAGGAGTTCATGGAGTTCCTCCGGATCGACCTGTTCCAGGACGAGATC